>JBPCSY010000312.1:0-10016 GCA_051006695.1 Candidatus Nanopelagicales bacterium | reverse complement strand
AAGCTGCCCTCGCGCAAGCTGCGGTGCACCAGCGGAATTCCGCCTCCACGCACCGCCTCATCGAAGTTCTGGCGGAGCTCAGTTGCCTTGACCGCGCTGATGACCGGGCCGAAGTCGAGCTCGGGGAACGGGTCAGCGGGATTCTCCACCGCCAGCGGATGACCGAATCGCAGGCTCTCGACGACGGGCAGGTAGGCCTGCAGGAAGTCGGCGAACATGCCGCGCTGCACCACGAAGCGCGGGTAGGCAGTGCAGCGCTGCTTGCCGTACTCGAAGCCCTTCTTCAGGTGCCCGGCCAGGAGATCCCACTGGGTGAAGCCCCAGATACCCCAGGTGTTGAGGCCTTCCTGCTCGAGGAAGTGACGACGACCGGTGTCGGCGAGAGTGGTAGCTGCCTTGCGGCCGTTAGCCCGACCGCCAACAAAGGCGAGTGCGCCGATGCCCTCGCCACGAATCAGGATGTCACCGAGCGATGAGCCCATGCCGGAAACCAGGGTGACCGGCAGGCCCTCGCGACGCATCAGCGCATGAGCGAGGGTGAGGCAGTGGAAGCCGCCCTGGCTCGGCGTCTTCGCCACGACCGCATTGCCGGCGAGCATCTGCACGAGTTCGGCGTGCACCTGCACGCTCATCGGGTAGTTCCAGCTCGCAATATTGCTCACCGGACCCGGAAGCGGCTTACGACCGGCCAGCTGGCGGTCCGCTTCAGCGAGGTACCAGTCGACGCCATCGAGCGCGCGATCGACGTCGGCGCAGGCCAGACGCCACGGCTTGCCGATCTCCCAGACCAACAGCAGAGCCAGCAGCCCGCGCTGCTCGCGCATCGCGGCGACAGCACGCGCCACGCGAACCTTGCGCTCCTCGAGATCGACCTTCGACCACGCAGCATGCTCGCGCACGGCACCATCGACCGCGTCGATCGCCTCGTCGTGATTGATGCGAGGAGGGCCCTCGATCTGCGCGCCATCAACGGGGTTCTGGTGATCACCGGGTACGCCGGCGCGAACCCACTCGCCGTTGATCAGGTTGCGGATGCGATCGGCGTCAAATGCCTCGGGGGCTACTGACACGCATTGCGCATAGGTCTCGGCCCAGCTGGTTCCGGCCTTGAGAACGAGTGACATCGCGCCTCCTTCAGTGTCGAGCGCCCGTGGGCTGCCCGCGGTTGCTGAAGTAAAGCACCCGACAGGGCATTGCGCCCGCCGAATGAGGCTGCTCGCTGTCAGTGAAAAACGTTCTGAATCAACAGGAATTCAGATTATCGGCTCACGATAGATTAGGTAAGCCTTACTTAACTCCGAGCGCTTCGCCTCATGCCTCGGTGGAGTCCCCTGGCTGCACGAGAACGTGAAGTGCATCGTCCAGCGAGAGCTCGGTGTACTCGCCGGCACTGCCGATCATCACGCCGCCCGCGGCCGTGTGCACCTTCACCGAGGCGCCCGGAACCGCGCCCACGCGACGCAGGCGCGTCATAGTCGCTCCATGGGTCTGGATCGGCTCGGCAATGCGTCGCACGATCACCCGAGTGACATCCTCCGTCGCGACATCCGAGAGCGGAACCGAGGGGCCCGAGGCCTGCACCGCCTGACCGGGCAGCAGCTCCTCGATACCCGGGATCGGATTGCCGAAGGGCGAGACTGTGGGATTGCCGAGGGCATTGAGGATCTTGAGCTCGACCTCGGTGCTCATCACGTGCTCCCACCGGCACGCTTCAGCGTGAACGTCCTCCCACTCAACCTGCAGCAGGTCGACGAGCATGCATTCAGCGATGCGATGCTTGCGCATGACGCGCATCGCTGTCTCTCGTCCACCATCAGTAAGAGCCAGCGAACGATCGTCGGTGACGACGACGAGTCCATCGCGCTCCATGCGGGCCACTGTCTGCGAGACAGTCGGGCCGCTCTGGCTCAGCCGCTCGGCGATGCGCGCACGCATGGGCGTGACGCCCTCTTCCTCGAGCTCGAAGATCGTGCGCAGGTACATCTCCGTGGTGTCGATCAGATCGCTCACGAATGTCCTCTACGTCGGGCTCGGTGGAAAACGCCAATCTACCTAATGGACTATGCCACCAGGCCGGCAATGAGAAGAGAGCCGGCGAATCCACCCACGACAAGAGCCCCCGTCCAGGTGCGCTCCACGGCATACGACTCGGGAAGCATCGTGTCGGCGAGCATGGCAAGCAGCGCGCCGGCCGCAAAGGTCTGCGCGATTCCGGACCAGGTGCCGTCGTCATTCGCAAGAATCTCGTGCCCGAGGGCAGCGGACGCGGCGGAGATGACCACGACGACGAGCCACATGGCAATGACCTTCTTCGCCGGCCAGCCACGCATGCGCAGGCCCGAGCCGGCAGCCATGCCCTCGGGGATATTCGAAAGGCTGATACCGAGCAGCAGTGGCATGCTCACGCCGCCGGTCAGCACGCTGAGCCCGAGCACGAATGACTCGGGGATTCCATCGAGACCACTGCCCAGCACGATGGAGAGCGGATTGCTCTCGGCCTCGGCTGCCGGTGCCGGGCTCTTGCGATGTGCCGCGTGGGAGGCGCGGGCATTCTTCACGCCTCGGCGCTCGATCATGCGACTTCCCAGCACGAACACCATCGCACCGGCCATCAGTGCCACGGCCAGCCAGGCCAGCGACAGGTTGATCTGCGCCTCAGCTACCAGGTCGTATGCCACCGAGCCGATCAGGAGGCCGGCACCGAGGGCCATCACGATCGCGGTGAGCCGGGGGGAGGGCGTGAAGGCGTAGGCCAGCAGGGTTCCGAGGATCAAGGTCGCGGATGCGAGTCCGCCGAAGAGCGCTGCCGTCCACATGGCGCCAGTGTGACACTCGCTGGCTGCGAGGGGTGCGTCTCGGCCGTACCCTTGGCCCATGTCGAGTGTCATGTGGTTCCGTCGTGACCTGCGCATCCTCGATCACCCGGCGTTGACGGCTGCCATCGCCGACGGCCCGGTCGTCCCCGTGTTCATCATTGATCCGCGCCTCTGGGACCCGGCAGGTGACGTGCGTCTTGCCTACCTCTGCGCATCCCTGCGCTCACTCCATGACAGTCTCGGAGGAAATCTCGTCATTAGGCATGGCAATCCCGTCGACGTCATCCCGGCACTGTGCGCCGAGACTGGGGCGGCGAGCGTGCACGTATCTGCCGACTTCGCGCCCTACGGCATGCAACGTGATGCAGACGTCGAGGCGGCCCTGGGAGGCATTCCGCTCGTACGCACCGGTTCGCCGTACGCCGTCGCGCCCGGACGAGTCACAAAGGACGATGGCACCGCATATCGAGTCTTCACACCGTTCTACCGAGCGTGGTTCCGTCACGGCTGGCGTGCTCCCGCCGATGCCCCTGATCCCTCACTCGCGTGGATAGCGTCGGGAATTTCCTCAGATCCCCTGCCTGAGCATGCGCCGCCGCCCGGCGTAGCGATGCCGACTGCGGGTGAGGGCATGGCTTGGGAGCGCTGGGAGACATTCCGGGAGAACGCGCTCGCCGACTACTCCGATGCGCGAAATCGCCCCGACATCGACGGTACGAGCTTCCTGAGTCACCACCTGAAGTGGGGCGAGATCCACCCGCGCAGCTTGCTCGCCGATCTCGGCGAGAGTGATGAGGTGTATCGCAAGGAAATCTGCTGGCGTGAGTTCTACGCCGACGTGCTGCACCAGGCGCCGTCCTCGGTCCGCGATTCACTCGATGAGCGCTTCGATCGGATGAAGTGGGCTGATGACGATGCGGCATTCGACGCCTGGGCCGAAGGCCGCACCGGGTATCCCTTCGTCGATGCCGGCATGCGGCAACTGCGAGCCGAGGGCTGGATGCACAATCGCGTGCGCATGGTCGTGGCGAGCTTCCTCGTCAAGGATCTTCACCTGCCCTGGCAGCGGGGCGCACGTGAGTTCATGGCCTGGCTGCATGACGGCGATATCGCGAGCAATACGCACGGCTGGCAGTGGACAGCGGGCTGCGGCACCGACGCTTCGCCCTTCTATCGCGTGTTCAATCCGGTCATGCAGGGTCTGAAGTTTGATCCGAACGGTGACTACGTGCGTCGTTACATCCCCGAGCTCACTCACCTTGATGGGGCGCGAGCTCATGAGCCCTGGGATCAGCCCGACGGCTATGCCCTCGGATATCCGGAACGCATCGTCGACCACAAGGCCGAACGCGAGGTGGCGCTCTCCGATTACTCCGTGCTCAAGGAGATGAAGGACGGCTGATCACCGGATGCGGCAGGATGCCCGTATGCGGATTCGAGTCGATGACGGCAGCGTGCGCCGGGTTCGCGGAATGCTGTTCGACATGGACGGCACGATCGTCGACTCCGGCGCGGCAACCGAACGCACATGGAAACAGTGGGCAGAGCGCATGGGCGTGGGCGATCGCCTCGAGATCCTTCATGGCCAGCCGGCAATCGAGACGGTTCGCGCGCTCTTCCCTGATGTCTCCCCCCAGGAACTCGCTGAACTGTGCGCGGACCAAACCATCGCGGAACGCGAGGACCTCGATGGTGTTGTCGCGTTGCCCGGCGCACGTGAATTGCACTCCTACCTCGAGATGAATGGGATTCCGTGGGCAGTGGTCACGAGTGCCGATCTGCTGCTCGCACAGGCTCGTCTCGGCGCCGCCGGCATCACGCCTCCGATTCTCGTCACGTGCGAGGACATCACCCACGGCAAGCCTCATCCCGAGCCCTTCCTGCTGGGCGCATCCCTGATCGGTATCGACATCACCGAGTGTGTCGTCGTCGAGGATGCGCCCGCGGGCGTGCAGGCGGGGCTCGCCTCCGGTGCGGTGACCGCGGCCCTAAACGGTCACGCCGCCACGGTGGGGATCCGCGACCTGGCGCATCTTCAGGAGCTTGTGACCCAGTAATGCCATAGATACCCCCTGGGGTATAGTTCGATCATTCGCTGATCGAGAGGAATCACCATGTGCCGCCCCGTGAAGTGCAAGGCCTGCGGAAAGACCACCTGGGCCGGCTGCGGCCAGCACATCGCCCAGGTCAAGAGCAGTGTTCCCAAGGGCCAGTGGTGCACCTGTACCGCCGAGCAGAAGGCGGCAGCCAAGAAGCAGGGCGGATTCCTCAGCCGACTCTTCGGCTGATCAATCGCACGCCTAGCATTACGGCGTGCCCACCATCTCCGTTGTCTCGATGAAAGGTGGCGTCGGAAAAACGACTGTCACCCTCGGGGTAGCCAGCGCAGCATGGAATCGCGGTCTCAAGGTGCTCGTCATCGACCTCGACCCACAGGCCAACGCGACCATGGGCCTGGGAGTCGATAACCCGCCGTTCACTACCAATGACGTACTCGCGGATGCGCGCCCCGGCATTGCCGTAGACGCAATCCTTCCGACTCCGTGG
The DNA here is from genome assembly GCA_051006695.1 of Candidatus Nanopelagicales bacterium. Taxonomy (GTDB): domain Bacteria; phylum Actinomycetota; class Actinomycetes; order S36-B12; family S36-B12; genus CAIKZY01. The sequence goes on along the minus strand of JBPCSY010000312.1, from coordinate 4,653 downwards.
GGCGCGAACGTTCATGTGATCGCCTCGGAGCGCTCACTCGAGCATCGCAATGCACGCGAGGGGGCATACAGCGAATTGCGCATGAAGTCCGCGCTCGCGAACGTGCCGCGCACCTACGACATCGTGCTAATCGACTGCCCGCCCTCGCTCGGCGAACTCACCCGAAATGCGCTGAGCGCGTCCGACGCCGCACTCGTGGTGACGGAGCCTGGCTACTTCGCCCTGCACGGAGCCCAGCAGGCAGTCGAAGCTGTCGACGTGATCCGCAGTTCCACCAACCCGGCCATTCGCACGTCGACCATCCTGATGAATCGCGCTCGCACCACGGTGGCCGAGCACCGCATGCGCATCCAGGAATTGCAGGATGCCTTCGGCCCGCTGGTGAGCCCGGTGATGGTTCCCGAGCGCAATGCGATCCCACAGTCCGAGGGTGCAGGCATACCCATTCACGCGTGGGACTCCCCCGCGGGCCGCGAGCTGAGCGGTGTCTTCGATCAGCTACTCGATCAGTTGCTCTATCCGTTCGGCCGAGCAGTCAGGGAGTACCCGTGAGCACCTTTGATCCGACACCGCGCCCGGCATTGCGCAAGGCAGCCGATGCGAATGTGCACCCCTCGCTTCCTGCTGCTGCCGAGCAGTCACATGAGGATCTCTCCACGCGCGCAGGAGCATCCGCCTCCGACACCATGCGGGATCCGGCCAAGGACAAGATCGTCGAGCTCACCATCGAACTCCCGAAGTCACTCCGCAAGTCGCTTCGCAAGGAGGCTGAGTCGCGCGGCCTGAGCGTCGACGCGCTAATCACGAACTACTTGCGCAACCGCTGAGCTTCCACGTCACGACCCGCGGGTCTAGAAGATATCCACCCCGACCTTGCGAGCTGCACGAGTCAAGGCTTTGTCTCGGGTCGCCAAGGGAATCCCGTTCGATCTCGCCAAAGCCAGATAGGACGCGTCGTACGCGGTGAGGCCGGATTCCATTGCCTCGGCGAGCAGGCCCATCGGCTCACCTGGAGTCCCCTCCACGCGAATGTCCAGGATGGCGAGATCGTGTGCAAACGCCACGGCCTCATCCACGCTCAATCGTGATCGGCGGATACCGACCAGAACTCCGTTCGCGATCTCGTAATTCCACAGCGCTGGCACGACAGCATGGTTCTCGGTCACGAATTCCAGGACACCATCGGCGTACTTTCCTGACTCATCATCGAAGGCCCACGCGAGCGCCGTAGAGGCATCAAGCACTACTCCCGCGATCATGCACGGCCCTGCGAGATCGCGTCCTTCATCGGCATCCCCAGAGCACGCCCACGACGCGCGTCTTTCATGCGAGCCGCAGCGGCACGGCGTTCATCCACGGATGAACCAGAAATGGGTGTGATTCGAGCGATCGGGTGACCATGCCGCGTAACCGTGTAGACCTGCCCGGCAATCACCTCCTCCAACACGGAAGAGAGCTGGGACTTCAAGTCGAAGACACCGATCGTGCTGTCGTCAGGGAGTGCGCTCATGGGTTCAGGGTAGATTCTGGCCAGACTCTGGTCAAGAATGAATCCCGACGAGTCCGCGTGGTTACGCCACCGGGTGGTGCGCGTCGTACTTCATGAAGGACGGCACGGCTCGCGCCAGGCTCACGGCGAGAAACACGCACGCCACGCCGCCGGAGACCACCGACACAGTCTCGCCGGCAAGCGCGGCAACTGTCCCCGCCTCGACATCGCCGAGCCTCGGGCCGCCTGCGACCACGACCGTGAACACACCCTGCAGTCGACCGCGATACTCGTCCGGAGTCGCTGTCTGCAAGATGGTTGAACGGAAGACAGCAGAGACGTTGTCCGCCGCACCAGCGATAGCGAGAAGCAGGAATGCCAACGGCAGCCAGCGCACCATGCCGAAGGCCGCGATCGCCGAACCCCACACCACGATCGCGAGCACGATCGCCCGACCTTGGAAGCGAATGGAATGCAACCAGCCGGAGAGAACTCCGGAGAGAAGTGCGCCGACCGCCGGACCTGCGGTGAGGATGCCGAGAACCGTGGCCACTTCTCGCAACGATCCGCCGTACCACTGCGCGGCGATTGCCGGGAAGAGCGCACGCGGCATGCCGAAGACCATCGCGATGATGTCCTCGTAGAAGGTCATCTGCAGGTTCTTCTTGCCTTTCAGGAAGGTAAACCCTTCGCGTACGGCTGACCAACCGGCACGCGGGCGCGCGTCTCCGTCGATGATGATCGGCGGCAGGCTCGGAAGCATCCACATAGCCCAGATGAGCACGAGGTACGCGACGACGTCGATTACGTAGGCAGAAGTCACGGTGCCAGTGATTGCTACGAGCGCACCGCCCAGCAGTGGCCCGATGGTGAAGCCAAAGTTCCACGTCAGCATGCTGAGTGCGTTCGCCGAGGGAAGGAGTTCGCGAGGCACGATGCGCGGAATGATTGCCTGGCGCGCGGGATTGCCCACAGCGAAGAACATCGAGGCCATTGCGATGATCAGGTACAGCACGCCGACCGAATCAACTCCGAGCAGAGACTGCGCGAGGAACAGCACCGAACAGGTCCACATGCCGATCGCGGTCACGACTCCGACGATGCGGCGGTCAAAAGCGTCCGACAGGGTGCCGCCATATAGGCCGAATCCAATTAGTGGCACCAACTGAAATAGACCGACAAGACCCACCATGAAACTCGAGTGCGTGAGGTCCCATACCTGGAAGCCGACGGCGACCGAAGTCATCTGCTGGCCGATATTGCTGATGCCCAGAGATGCCCAGAGACGGCGATATGGGGCGCTGACCTTGAGCGGAGTCAGGTCAGCGAAGAGAGCCACGCATGAAACCTAATCGCGGCCCGAGGCCCGCCCTCACGGGGAGAGACGTTCGAGCACCCAGCTGCCGGCATGCGAGAGGTCAGCTACCTCCGAGATCGCGCGGAAGCGAAGTCGGTCATGCAGTCGTGAGGGGCGGCCCTGCCAGAACTCGATCGCTGACGGTCGAATCAGCCAGCCGCCCCAGAAGTCAGGCACCGGAATCTCAGCGTCATCGCCGTACTGCTCGACCAGTTCTGCGTATCTGGCTTCGAGACCCTCACGCCCGTTGATCACGGTTGACTGCGCACTCGCCCAGGCTCCAAGTTGAGATCCTCGCGGGCGGGATCGGTAGTACGCCTCGACCTCGTCGCGACCGATGAGTTCCGCCTGGCCCACGACCGTGACCTGGCGATGAATCGCGAACCAGGGGAAGACGAGCGAGGCATGGGGATTCTCGGCGAGTTCACGACTTTTGCGAGATTCCAGGTTCGTGTAGAAGACGAAGCCACGTGAATCAGCGTCCTTGAGCAGCACGGTGCGCGAGCTCGGCGCGCCCGCGCCCGTCGCGGTCGACACAACCATCGCATTCGGCTCAGGCAGCCCAGCCGCCGCGGTCTCGGCGAACCAGCCGTGAAAGGCATCGAGCGGGCTGGCCGGGAGGTCCTCGGGGGCCAAGGTGCCCAGGTCATAGGTGACCCGCAGATCGGCCAGCCGCCGAGGGGCATCCTCCGGGGGCGGGGTCCACAGGCTCATGCCCCCATTCCATCACTCGGGGGCGCGACGTGCGCCCGGACGAGAGCCTGGTCACTTATCTCGCCCCCGTGGCACACGAAGGGGGCCGGAACGGAAGAATGGCCGCATTCCACGTGAGGAGATCCCATGGGTGAGTTCGTACCGGGCCTTGAGGGCGTCATCGCCTTCCAGACCGAGATCGCGGAACCCGATCGCGACGGCGGCGCCCTGCGCTACCGCGGCGTCGACATCGAAGACCTTGTCGGCCGCGTCTCCTACGGCAACGTATGGGGCCTGCTGGTCGACAACGAGTTCAACCCCGGTCTGCCCCCCGCCGAGCCCTTCCCGATTCCGATTCACTCCGGTGACGTACGCGTCGATGTGCAGTCGGCCATCGCGATGCTCGCACCGGCCTGGGGACTCAAGCAGCTGCTCGACATCGATGACGACACTGCTCGCGAGAACCTCGCGCATGTGTCGGTCATGGCACTGTCTTTCGTCGCGCAGGCTGCCCGTGGCCTCGGGCAGCCGATGGTGCCGCAGAAGCAGATCGATCAGGCCAACACCATCGTCGAGCGCTTCATGATCCGTTGGCGCGGCGAGCCCGATCCCCGCCACATCCAGGCCATTGATGCCTACTTCGTCTCCGCTGCCGAGCACGGCATGAACGCCTCTACCTTCACGAGTCGCGTCATTGCCTCAACCGGCGCTGACGTTGCGGCAGCGATCTCAGGCGCTATCGGCGCAATGAGCGGCCCGCTGCATGGCGGCGCACCCTCGCGCGTGCTGCACATGATCGAAGAGGTCGAGCGATCCGGTGACGCCGACGCCTACGTCAAGGGAGTCCTCGATCGTGGCGAGCGCCTCATGGGCTTCGGCCACCGTGTTTACCGCGCTGAGGATCCCCGCGCACGCGTGCTGCGCCGTACGGCGAAGGAGCTCAATGCCGAGCGCTACGAGGTCGCGGTCGCACTCGAGCAGGCCGCACTCGCTGAGCTTCGTTCGCGCCGCCCGGATCGTGCACTCGAGACCAACGTCGAGTTCTGGGCAGCGATCATGCTCGACTTCGCCGAGGTGCCGGCACACTTGTTCACCTCGATGTTCACCTGCGCAC
>JBPCSY010000311.1:0-3337 GCA_051006695.1 Candidatus Nanopelagicales bacterium | reverse complement strand
GCGTAGTGGCATGAGCAGGCACTACGCGCGCCGCGCGTAGTGGCATGAGCAGGCACTACGCGCGGCGAGCCTGACTTTCAGCCGACGATGTCGGCGACCATCGCACCGCTCGTACCGCCCACGCCACCGCCGGGCCACGTGCCCGCACCGCAGATGAACAAGCGATCGACCGGCGTGCGATGGCGACCCCAACCGGGAACCGGGCGAAGGAAGAAGAAGTGCGCCGGATGATGGCTGCCGCCGAGGGAGTCGCCCTTGACGAGATTCGCGTTGTAGCGCTGCAGATCAGCGGGTGAGAGCACGTGCCTGCCGAGCACCTGGCCACCAAGACCCGGCGCATAGGTCTCGAGAATGCCCATGACGTAGTCGGCGTACTCCTCGCGCACGTCATCCCAGTGACGCCCGTCGGCAATCTCGAGCGGCAGCACGCGCACCTGCACCCACAGGGTGTGCTTGCCCTCAGGCGCGCGCGACGGATCCGTCACGGTCGGCTGGCCGACCACCAACGTCGGCGATGTCGGCAGCGTTCCGGCGGCAGCCTCGGTGTAGGTCATGGCCATGTTGTCGAGGTAGGGGCCGATGTGGACGTAATTGAATGTGCGCGCCTGCGGGTCGATCCACTTCGGGAGCTCATCGAGAGCCAGGTGGATCATCATGGTCGCGAGCCCGGGCTCGAACTCACGAGCACGGGCCACCTTGCGCTCGGCGGCCACTGCACCGGGCAGCATGTCCGGCATCAGTGCCGGGTTCACATTCGAGATCACCGCTCGTGATGCGCGAATCACCTCACCTGACTCAAGGCGCACGCCCACTGCGTTGCCACTCTCGACGAGAATCTCGCTGACCCGGGCATTGCACTGCACCGTGCCACCACACTCGCCGATCACTCCGACGAGAGCCTTGATGAGAGTGTCAGCGCCACCCTTTCCGATGACCATGCCGAACATCTGGCCGCCGAGGGTTTCGAGGTAGGAGAACAATGCGCCACCGGGGACATCGGGCGCGAAGTCGAGGTGCATGCCCCAGCTGGCGAGAAGTGCGCGCATCTTCGGCGAGATGAAATTCGCATTTGCGAATGAACGCGTGCTCGCCAGGGCCAGCTTCGTCAGCTCGTAGACGCCGTCGATGCCGAGTGCCTTGTGTGCCTTCCGTAGTACCTTGGCCGCCTTCCAGGACGGAAGATCAGCGCCGAGCAGACCGATGAGGTAGGGCGCCCAGTCGCCGAGCTGAGCACCGAGGCGATCCCAGGCAGCCACATCCGCGGGCGAGACCGCAGCGATACTCGCGCGTGTGGCTTCGGCATCGGTCTGGACGCCCACGCTCGTGCCATCGGGGAAAAGTGAGCAGAACGGCTTACTCGAGGGCACGAGCTCGAAGCCGTGGCGCGCAAGATCGGCACCGATTGCGGCATTGACGGGCCCACCGGCGAACAGGCCGAGATTCATCGCGAAGAGATCGTGACGGAAGCCAGGCAGAGTCACCTCGGCGGTACGCACCGCACCACCTGGGATGTCTGCACTCTCCAGCACGAGAACCTTTCGGCCCCGCTTGGCGAGCAGGGCCGCTGCCGAGAGACCGTTGATGCCCGAACCGATGACGATGATGTCTGCCTGGGATTCCATGACGCACTTCCTACTCGGTCACTACTGTGGGAATGTGACGATCGACATCTTTGCGACATATGAGCGCCAGGGCAACCAACCAGGGAGTTTTCATGGCTGAGCGTGAATTCGACGCCGTCATCGTGGGCAGTGGCATCAATGCGCTCGTCGCGGGGGCACTCTTGGCCAAGTCGGGCTGGAGGGTGTGCTTGTGCGAGCGCAATGCGACGCCGGGCGGAGCCATCGCTACCCGCAGTGATCGCATCCCGGGCTACACCATCGAATTCCTGTCGAGTTGGTACCCGCTCTTCGTCGGTGGCCCGGCTTATGCGCTGCTCGCCGATGACTTGGCTGCACGCGGAGTCGTGTTCCAGAACACCGAGCTGCCCACAGGCGTCGTGTGCGCCGACGGCTCGGCAATTCTCTCCACTGATCCCGCGATCACGGCAGAGCAGCTCGGCCGCCACGGTGACGCCGAGAACTGGAATGCCGTGATGGCGGAGTTCGGGGCCAAGATCAATCTCGCCTTCGGCTTGCTCGGTACTGACTTCTGGCGCAAGTCGTCACTGAAGTTCGGCTGGGGAGCCTTCCGCCAGCTCGGCCGCCGAAAGCTGGTCGCCAGCGGCGCCGAGCTTCTCGAGCCCGCGGCACCGTGGCTCGATCGTGCCTTCGACTCCCCTGTCACTCGGGCCCTTCTCGCACCGTGGGCACTGCACAACGGTCTCGGCCCTGACGATGCCGCCAGTGCGTTCATCACCAAGGTGATCGGAGCAGCCATTGCCTTTGGCGGATGCCCGGTGCCGATCGGCGGTGGCATCACTGTCGTGACTGCACTGCTTGGCATCATCACCGATGCCGGAGGCGAGGTGCGCACGAATGCCGAGGTGACTCGCGTCAATGTCAGCAACGGTCGCGCGACTGGTATCACCCTCGCGAACGGCACGTCGATTACTGCCCGTCGCGCAGTGCTCGCCTCGGTTACCCCTCAGGCGCTTTACACGCACCTGCTGTCGGAGAACGAAGTACAGGCCGACACTCTCGCTGCCGCCGAGGCTTTCCGCTACGGCCGCGCCGGCATGCAGATTCACATCGCGATGCGCGAGAAGCCAATCTGGGCCACTGCGCCTGAGATGGCCGATGTCGCCATGGTGCACGTACTCGAAAGCATGGATTCCCTCTCAGAGTCCGTGAATGCCGCCAACCGCGGCTTCCTTCCTCGACGGCCCACAATCGTGGTCGGCCAACCCTGCACCCTGGATCCCTCGCGCGCACCCGAAGGGCAGTCACTGCTGTGGATTCAGTTGCAGGAGAACCCGCGCCACATCGTCGGAGATCTCGCCGACGAGATCGATTGCGGCGATGGCACCTGGACTCCTGAAATCCGCGACGCCTACGCCGAGCGCATCATCACCATGCTCGAGCCGCACATCACCAACATCCGCAGTGCAGCGATCGAGACCTTCGCACTGAGCCCCGCGGATCTGCAGGCGATGAACATCAACCTGGTGGGCGGAGATCCGTATTCCGGCGACTGCCGCGTCGATCAATACGCCGCCTGGCGACCACTGTCGACCGCCCAGGGCCACAACACCGGCATCAAGGATCTGTGGCAGATCGGTGCCTCGACGCATCCCGGCCCCGGTCTCGGTGGCGGCTCGGGCTATCTCGTCGCCCAACGCCTGCTCAAGAAGTAACACGAACGAACGAAGCGGGGGTCAACGTCAGGAGACCCCCGC
>JBPCSY010000310.1:0-6593 GCA_051006695.1 Candidatus Nanopelagicales bacterium | reverse complement strand
ACTCAGGTGCGCGCAGGAGGAGGTCGGTGGCGTAGCGACTGCTGGCCAGGATGCGAGCCATTCGCTCGGCCGCGGCCGATTCATCACGTAGCAGGCGCAGGTACCAGTGAGTGGATCCGAGGGCGTCACTGACTCGACGGAAGCCCAGGAGACCTGAATCAGGATCCGGCGCATCGGCGAACCAGCCGAGCATGACCGGCAGCAGGGTGCGCTGAATCGCGGCGCGACGGCTAACGCCTGACGTCAGGGCCTCGAGGTGACGAAGTGCGCCAACTGGATCGAGATAGCCCAGGGCCTGCAGTCGCTGCTCGGCCGCCTGCGGGGTAAGACGCGCCTCCCCGGCATCCAGACGCGCGACTGCGGCAAGGAGTGGGCGGTAGAACAGTTTCTCGTGAATGCGCCGCACCTCGCGTGCATGGCGGCGCCAAGCCTGCACGAGCTCGCTGACGGGCTCACTCCGAAAGCCCATCGAGCGCCCGAGCCGGCGTAGATCCTGCTCGTCGTCAGGCATGGTGTGCGTGCGGCGGAGGCGGTGCAGCTGGATTCGATGCTCGAGGGTACGCAGAAACTCGTAGGCATCCGAGAGCGTTCCGGCATCGTCACGACCCACATAACCCCAGGTGGCAAGCGCCTCAAGGGCCACGAGGGTGGTCGAGCTGCGAAGCATCACGTCACTTCGTCCGTGCACGAGCTGCAACAGCTGAACGGAGAATTCGACGTCGCGAAGGCCGCCTGGGCCCAGCTTCAGCTCTCGCTCGGCAATCCGAGCCGGAATGTGCTGCTCCACTCGTCGACGCATGGCCTGGACGTCCTCGACGAAACCCGCATGGTCGGCCGCACTCCAGACGAATGGCGCAATCGCATCGACATATCGCTCGCCGAGTTCGCGATCACCGGCGCAAAACCGAGCCTTGAGCAGCGCCTGGAATTCCCACGTCTTGGCCCAGCGCTCGTAATAGCCGACATGTGAGCGCAGGGTGCGCACGAGTGCGCCCTGCTTGCCCTCAGGCCGCAGGTTCGGATCGACTTCCCAGATGGTGCCCTCTGCTGTCGGGTGGTTGCAGGCGCGCATCAGCCCTGTCGCGAGTTGAGTCGCCGTGCGCAGCGCGCCCTCCTCCTCTGACTCCGTCCACGGCTCAGCCACGAAGATGACGTCGACGTCGCTGACGTAATTGAGTTCGCGACCGCCGCACTTGCCCATGCCGATCACCGAGATGCGGCATGGCACGGCCGTGGCAGGCAACCCTGCCCGAGCGATGGCGAGGCCCGCTTCGAGTACGGCATCGGCGAGATCGGAGAGCCAGCTGGCCACGACGCCCATCGGCGCCAGTCCTGAGAGATCCCGAGCGGCAATGGCCAGCAGCTGCTCCCGATAGGCAATGCGGAGAGCATCGAGCGTCGCGATGTCATCGGAGGAAGCCACGGGGTCCGGTGCGGATGGATCGGCACCGACGGCTCGCAGCAGGTGCTCGCGCACCGCACGCGCACCTGGGGCCTGGGCGATGAGCTCCCCGTCAGCGAGTACCTGCCACTGCTCCGGATGCCGGACAAGGAACTCACCCAACGCCTCGGACATGCCGAGCACGTCGATGAGTCGACGGCAGACATCAGGCTCGGCGCACATTGTCGCGATTACCCGCGCCTGGAGCTTCGGTGGGCATGCCTCGAGGAATCGTGCGATCAGCAGTAGCGCCTGATCGGGGTCAGCCGCCAGCGAGAGATCGGCGAGCAGATCGTGATCGCCGCCAGCCTGTGCGAGCCTCGCCACGGCAGGACTCGCGAGAAGCCGACGGGCCATATCTAGATCGGAGAGACCGGCTCGGGCAAGCTGTCCGACTGACAACTCAGCGGTCATGGCTCACCGCCTGGAGGACGCTCATCTCCAGAGCCTACGACGTAGGCCTCGCTATGCCGTGCGAGTGCGGAAGTGCTCGAGGACGAGCCCGCCCCAGGCATGGGCCATCGGGCGCCAGGCGGCGATCAGCGCCTCTGATGCCGCGGCCACCCTCTCGCCGGCGAGCGTGACGTCAATGCCTGCGCGTTCGAGTGCCTTGTCACCGTCACTGAGCGGCACCCACCATTTGAAGAGATCACCGTCGAGCTCAGGATGCAACTGGAATCCGTACGCATTCGTGCCGAGACGGTAGCCCTGCACACGGCAGGCGTCATTGGTCAGCAACAAGGTCGCGCCCGGGGGAAGCACAGCGACGTGATCCTGATGCCATTGCGCTGCAGGAATGCTCGAACCGGCTCCGATGGCCGCAATGATCGGATCCGACTCCCCCTCGGGCGTGCGCTCGATGAAGCTGAGTCCGATCTCTGCCGTCTCGCCGAGCTCGACGACTCCGTCATTGGCGGCGGCGAGCAGCTGACCACCAAGGCAGATGCCGAACACCGGAATACCTCGAGTGACGGCATCGCGCAGCAATGCGCGCTCATCGGGAAGCCATGGAGCGATCTCATCATCATTGGCGCCCATACCGCCGCCCATCGGAATGACACCATCGACACCGTCCGGCACTGAACACGGAACGCTCTCGCCCGCATCGGCACACACCACGCGGATATCGATGCCGAGCTCGCCCAGCCAGTCACCCACGAGGAGCGGCGGGTCGGTCAGGTCATTGCGGATGGCCAGGACGGTCGGACGGCCCGAGACTGTGGTCACAAGGTAGGAAGGTAGCGGTCAAGCTCCCACGAAGTGACCTGACGACGGTATTCCTCCCACTCCGCGCGCTTATTACGCAGGAAGAAGTCGAACACGTGCTCGCCCAGGGTCTCGGCAACGAGTTCAGAACGCTCCATTGCCTGGATGGCCTGGTTCAGGCTCAGCGGAAGCGGCTTGAGGCCAATGGCCCGCCTCTCGGACTCCGTGAGGGCCCACACGTCATCCTCAGCACCGGCGGGCAGCTCGTAGCCTTCCTCGATGCCCTTGAGTCCAGCCGCAAGCAGAACGGCGAAGGCAAGGTACGGATTGCAGGCACTGTCGAGTGAGCGGAACTCAATGCGAGTGCTGTTTCCCTTCGAGGGCTTGTACATCGGCACACGGATGAGCGCTGAGCGATTGTTGTGTCCCCAGCAGATCCAGGCGGGCGCCTCGGCACCGCCGGTGAGTCGCTTGTAGGAGTTCACCCACTGATTGGTGACAGCGGTGATCTCGGGGGCATGGACGATCAGGCCGGCGATGAACGAGCGCGCCACCTTGGAGAGCTGGTAGGGAGCTCCCGGCTCGAAGAATGCGTTGCGATCGCCCTCGAAGAGCGAGAGATGTGTGTGCATGCCCGAGCCCGGATGATCAGTGAAGGGCTTCGGCATGAACGAGGCGTACAGCCCCTGCTCGAGCGCCACTTCCTGAACGACAAGACGGAAGGCCATCAGGTTGTCGGCCGTCGTCAGGGCATCGGCGTATCGAAGATCGATTTCCTGCTGCCCCGGCCCTGCCTCATGGTGGCTGTACTCGACGGAGATACCCATCGCCTCGAGCATGGTGATCGCCTGCCGGCGGAAGTCGTGCGCGACGCCGTTCGGGGCGTTGTCGAAATAGCCGTACTGATCAATCGGCTCGGGAGAAACGCCCGGACGCGGTGCTTCCTTGAAGAGATAGAACTCGACCTCAGGATGGGTATAGAAGGTGAAGCCGAGATCCGCGGCCTTCGACAGGGTGCGCTTGAGGACATAACGCGGATCCGCATAACTCGGTGCGCCGTCGGGCATCAGGATGTCGCAGAACATGCGGGCAACGCCGGGGCCCTCACTGCGCCACGGAAGCAGGGAGAAGGTCGCCGGGTCTGGCTTGACGAGCATGTCTGACTCGTAGACGCGAGCGAAGCCCTCGATCGCGGAGCCGTCGAAGCCAATGCCCTCGGCAAAGGCACCCTCGAGCTCGGCAGGCGCAATGGCCACTGACTTCAGGGTGCCGAGCACGTCGGTGAACCAGAGCCGCACGAAACGGATGTCACGCTCTTCGATGGTGCGGAGTACGAATTCGGCCTGCTTGTCCATGCCACCAGTGTCCTCCCTTACGTGTTACGAATGGGTTAATTCGCCTGGGGGTACGCTCCTGGCGTGCCCATGATCCGCCTCGCGCTCTCCCAGGTGAATACCGTCGTGGGCGACCTTGACGGCAATGCGGCACTGATCCGCGCCCAGGCGCTGCTGGCAGAGGAGCAGGGGGCCGACCTGGTCGTCTTCCCCGAGATGACCCTGACCGGCTACCCCGTCGAGGATCTCGCCCTGCGACCGTCCTTCCAGGACGCCTCCGTCGCGGGCCTGCACCAACTCGCCCGCGATCTCGACTCCGACGGGCTCGGTCATCTCATCTGCGTCGTGGGCTATCTCGATCATCTCGACGAGTGCGATCTGCAGATTGCGGGACGCCCGCGTCGTGCACCCGTCAATGCAGCGGCGGTGATCCACCGTGGTGCGGTCATCGGCCGTTACATCAAGCATCATCTGCCGAACTACGGGGTCTTCGACGAGGGTCGTTACTTCGTGCCCGGCGAGACTCCGCTCGTGATGCGTCTGGCGAATATGACGATGTGCATCGCGATCTGCGAGGACCTCTGGCAGCAAGGCGGCCCGGTGGCCTGGGCGCGCGACTGCGATGCGGGCCTTCTCCTCGTACTCAATGCCTCTCCGTACGAGCGGGAGAAGGATGATGCGCGACTGCGCCTGTGCAGTGACCGCGCGCGCGAGTCCGGCGCGGTGATCGCCTACGCAAATCTGGTGGGCGGACAAGATGAGCTCGTCTTCGACGGAGACTCGATGATCGTCCTGGCCGACGGAACCGTGGCGGCACGTGCCGCGCAGTTCACCGAGGAACTCCTGGTCGCTGACATCGACGTGGCCGAGTCCACGTCACCTGCATTCTTCCTGGCCATCGACGGCGCTCCTCGTGCTCAGCAATCCGAGGCACCCAGGGCGGTCGCACCCCGACTCGATGAGCTCGCCGAGGTCTACGGGGCACTGGTCGTCGGCCTTCGCGATTACGTAGAGAAGAACGGCTTCCGCAGCGTGCTGCTCGGAATGTCGGGAGGTATCGATTCGGCACTCGTGGCGGCTATTGCCTGCGATGCACTCGGCGCGAATCGGGTCTTCGGAGTGGCGATGCCCAGCGCGTACTCCTCGGAGCACTCGGTCGACGACGCGTATGACCTCGCCGCACGCACCGGCGCCGACATCCGCATTATCCCGATTGCGCCCATGGTCAACGCCTATCTCGGCTCCATGGAGCTCAGCGGCCTTGCCGAGGAGAACCTGCAGGCCCGCGTTCGTGGAACCACCGTGATGGCACTGTCGAATGCCGAAGGGCACTTGGTGCTGGCCACCGGCAACAAGAGTGAGCTCTCCGTCGGGTACTCGACGATCTACGGAGATGCGGTCGGTGGTTTCGCCCCGATCAAGGACGTACCGAAGATGCTGGTCTGGGAACTCTCCCGCTGGCGCAATGCCGAGGCCGAGCGCCGAGGCGAGACACCGCCGATTCCGCCCAGCAGCATCGACAAGCCGCCGAGTGCCGAACTTCGCCCCGGACAACTCGACACCGACTCACTTCCCGACTACGAGGAGCTCGATGCCTTGCTCGCCAGGTACGTCGATGATGATCACAGTGCGCATGCACTCATCGCAGCCGGTTTCGCCCCTGAGCTGGTCGAGCGCATCCTGCGTCTGACGGACCTCGCCGAGTACAAGCGTCGGCAGTACCCACCTGGTACGAAGATCAGCCTGCGAGCCTTCGGCCGCGATCGCAGACTGCCCATCACGAATCGCTGGCGAGAACGCGCCTAAGTTCGTGAATCGCCGGGCAATTCCCCGGCGAGCTGCTCCGGATACTCCGCAGCCTCCTCGCGCACACGATCATCCGCACTTCCCTTGTCGACTTCGGTCGGCGGCGCGTCACCACGTTGTGGCGCATGGATGACCGGGAGCAGGAAGGCCACGAGAAGTGCAGCGGTCACCACGATGACTAGCGAGATGATCATCGTGACATGCGAGGCACCCAGGAAAGCGTCGAATGCTCCTGACTGCAAAGTGGATGCAGTCTCGGCCGGCAATCCCTGATCGACTGCCCCATTGAGCACTCCGACCGTGGCGACGATCGATTCCGATGCGGCATTCTGGGCCGAGTCGGGCAGCGGGGATCCGGCAAGCACCGGCTCGAGTCGGTTCGCGTAGGAGTTCGCGAGAACCGTGCCGATGATCGCAATGCCCAGCGCGCCGCCGACCTGTCGCACCGTGTTCTGGACAGCCGAGCCGGCACCAGCACGTGCCAGGGGAAGTACGTTCTGCATCACGGTGGAGGCCGGTGCAATCACATTGCCCATGCCCAGACCGAAGACGAAGAAGATGAGGAGAAGTAGCCACATCGGCGTGCCCATGCGAAGGGTGAGCATCCCGACCAGTGAGAGCGCTACGAGACTGAGCCCGACCGTCATCACGACTCGATAGCCGAATCGCTGCACGGTGTGGGCGCTGCGTGGCGCAGCGATCAGCTGACCCACTGCGAAGGGCACGAAGCACAGGCCGGCAGTGAGCACGGAATAGCCACGCAGGATCTGCAGGTAGAACGGCAGCGTGAACGTGATGCCCGAGAG
>JBPCSY010000309.1:0-3930 GCA_051006695.1 Candidatus Nanopelagicales bacterium | reverse complement strand
CGGTCGAAGAACACTGAGTGTCTTCCAGGCAGCCATGATTCGATGATTTCGGCCATCGGCCGGTGGTCCCAGTCGAGGGGAGGGGAAACCTCGTAGACAAACCTGTCCAGCCAGAATGGAGCCCAGAAGGAATTCGTGGCATAGAGGAAGGTGCCATCGCGATAGATCACTTCACGCTGGATATCGGTAGCGATGCCTCGCGAGATCACCGCTCCGAGCGCGGGGTGCCCCGAAGCCATCGCAGCCCACGCGGTGAAGGCGAAATAGGAATCCCCGAACATCGCCACTCTGCCCTTGCACCAGGTCTGAGCAGCCACCCATTCGAGGCTGTCATACCCATCTTCAATCTCGTGGGTGAATGGCTCGCTCACGCCGCCTGAACGTCCCTTGCCCCTGACATCCTGAGCGACCAGCGCATAGCCGCGCTCGTTGAGGTACTCAGCTACAAGCGGAAGAAAAGTCAGCCAAGAGGACTTGTCATAGCAGGTGCGAATGAGCACTACGGGCGCAGGAACGTTATCGGGGAGATAGACGTCAGTTGCAAGCGGAGTGGAGTCACGCATCTCCACGAGAAACTGCTTTGCTCTCGGGTCAGGATCAGCCAGAGGAAGTGGATCCGGATTCCATGGCATCCGGCTTACTCGAATCCCGGTCGCAGAGAGGCCCATACGCGCCCCTGGAAGTCACGCAGCAACGTCTCACGATCAGCTGAGGTGGGTCCAGAGCTGTACATTCCTGACTCGAGTCCTTCCTGTACACGCTCAACGATCGCAATATCTTCGGATGTCGTTTGGGCGAAGGTCACATCGATGAGGTTCGAAAGTTCGGCGTCCACCTGCTCGGGGCGCGCGTAGCCGCGCCCCACCTGACGCATGCTGCCGGATCCACGCGGTTCCATCCTAAAGAGTGCTTCTCCCACGAAACCAGTGACGATCAAGGTATTCGGCCACAGGAAATATTGGGCGTACCCGTACTGGCTACCGGCCTTCTCCGCTGGGAATCGATCCCTCATCTCCGTTCGAAGCGGGAAGGGGCCGAACGATCCACCTCCATTGTTGAAGCTCAGAGCATCGAGGTGAACGCGGCTGAAGTCGAAAAGCTCTCCGAAGGTGCCCGGATGACTCGTCGGGCAGTGATAGCACTCACTGCTGTTCTCGTGATAGATCTTCCAATTCGCCTTGATGTGGTAGTCGTACTGCCCGAGGAAGCTCATTCCGTTGACTGTCTCGAAGGGGAAGTCGTACCCCGTGCTACGCATGACCGCCGGGAGCTCTCCCAGTTGCTCCATCAGGGACTGTTCCGGTTCGATCGCGACGAACACCAAACCTGCCCACACCTCAAGGAAAACTGGCTTGAGCCCGAGTTCTTCGAAGGGCGGAAGTTCAGCGGTACGCCAGCCCGGCACTCCGCTCAGTTTTCCATCGAGTCCAAATGTCCAGCCGTGATACCCGCACTGGAGATTGGAGCAATTACCGTCGCCTTCAATCACGGTCTGTGCACGGTGCGTGCACACGTTGACGAACGCCCGAAGGATTCCGGCCTTGTCCCTCACCACGACGATCGGGACGGTTGAGATTCGAAGGGTAACGTAATCGCCCGGCCGTGCCAGCTCGACCACGGTGCCGGCCAGCTGCCATGCACGGCGGAATATGAGTTGATCCTCGAGACGAGCAATCTCTGAGTGGGTATAGAAGACGGCCGGAAGGGTGCGACCCGCAGACAGGAGTGCGTCGACTTCCGCTGGATCGACGACCCTGCGTAATGCCTCTGCCCCGATATTTTCTCGCACCTTCCGGCCCCTCCCTAGTGATCGACGTTCGTGGCGTGCTGCTAACTGGTAGCGCCCCAGGCCTTGGCATAGATCGCGGCGTAATCAAACGGCGCAGCGTAAGCCCCGGTCGCGGGCACGTTGTGATCCTTGTCGAAGAGCTGGAGGCCCATGCCAGTCGGCACCGGCGCCTGGCCCTGCAACAAGCGATTAAGTGCATCGACAGCGGCATAGCCTTCCCAGCCGAGGGGCAAACCGGCACCAAGGGTGATCTGACCGGCGCGGACGAGATCCATGCCTGCCGAACTACCTTCGCCACCGATGACCACGATGTCGCGCTTGGCGTCGGCCGCGGCCTGGGCGAGTCCGTAGACGGCGATTGCGTCATACGCAGCTGCGACCACGTTCACTTCAGGATTCTTGAGAAGTGCCTGCTTGACGATGGAGGTCAGTTCGCCATTGGCCAGCGCCTCATATGGGAACTCGATAACCTGACTCGAGCATCCGTCGCAACTGCTCAAAGCCTTGTTCATCCCTTCCGCTGCCTGCTTGCCGCCAATGCCATAGTTGTCAGTGAAGACGAGAGCGTTGGCCTTGCCATCGACCTTGGTGACAGCGAGGTCGCCCTGAGCCTCACCCCAGGCGGAGATGGTCTCCAGGTAGCTAGCCTGCCCGCCCTCAACCGGCCCTGAGAGCCCGCCCGAGTAAGTCACCACGTAATCGAAGAGATTCGCGGCATTCGGATCAGCTTCTCCGCAATCAACAGACTCAGCAGCTGCGACCTTCACGCCTGCAGCTCGAGCCTCCACGAGACCCTTGGCTACGTATGAGCAGTCGATGTAATACAAGAAGATCGAATCCGCCTTGTCCGCAATTGCCTGGCGGATCCCGGTGATCGCAGTGGTCGGATCGCCCTGGTCGTCGAAAATCTTGGTGTCCCAGCCGATGGACTTCGCCGCGGTCTCGGCCTCGCCGATCGGAATGCTGCAGGAGGTGTAGGCCTGGCCGCAGGAGATCAGCCACATCTTCTTGCCGGGCTGAGGCGCGGGGGCAGTGGTGGGCGGTGACTCGTAGCTTCCTGTATCGCTCAGCAGAAACTCGGAGACCTGCTGGTAGTCATTTACGGCGGCGTCACTGGCTGAGGCGCTTGCCGCCGGCACAGTGGCAGCGGCTGTGGATGATCCTCCGTTGCTCGAAGTTGATGATCCGCATGCGGTCAGGACGAGGAGCGTGGCGGTTGCCATGACTCCGGGGCCCGCGATGACTCCCCGGCGGGAACGACGAAACTTGCCCTTACCCATGTGCATCTCCCTAGTTGACTGCGTTGCAGTGATTGATCAGTCATCAAGCGCTCTATGCCTGTTGACTGCGGTTCCTTCCGAGCAAACTTGCGAGGCCGACGCCAATGATCAGCGCGCCTCCATTCGCGAAGTCATTGACATACGGATTCGTGCCCGCAAGGTAGAGCCCACTGTTGAGAACTCCGAGGAACAAGATCGCGATCAGGGTTCCCCACACATTGAAGCGACCGGGCTGGACAGCTGCCACGCTTAAGAAGGCGGCGGCGATGGCCGGCAGCGTGTAACCAGGGCCAATTTGCGGACTCGCAGTACCGGTGTCACCGATAAGCAGAATTCCGGCCGCACCGGCGAGAGCGCCCGAGATGAGGTACACACTGAGAAGTCTTCTCTTCACGTTTGCGCCGAGGAGTCGCGCGGCCTGGCGATTATCACCGATCGCGGACAGATACCGGCCCCACGGTGTCTGTCGGAGGAGGTACCAGACGCCTACCGTCACGATTATCGCGATGTAAAAGCCACGAGGAATTCCGAACAATTCCCCCGAGACAAAGTCCGTGAGACTCTCGGGAATTCCCGAGACGATGCTCTTGCTCTCGGTCTTGAGCGCGACCACTCCGGCGATCAGCGTTGCAGTACCCAAAGTGGTGACCACCGAATTGACCCCTGCCGTAGTCACCAGGAAGCCATTGACCAGGCCCACGACGAGCCCGAGCACGATGGCAATCGCGATCGCCACGATGATCGGCGCACCCGCTGCCATGGCCGAAGCTGCGAAGACAGCACCTAGACCCGCTGTGGCACCTACGGAGAAATCGTATTCCTGGCAGATCAGCGGAATGAGCGCAGCCATCGCGATGACGA
>JBPCSY010000308.1:0-6943 GCA_051006695.1 Candidatus Nanopelagicales bacterium | reverse complement strand
CACCCGATGCCCGTGCTGTCGTCCTCGGTCTCCGCACTCTCGACCTTCTACCAGGATTCACTGGATCCCTTTGATCCCGCACAGGTCGAGATTTCGACGATCCGCCTGCTCGCGAAGGTGCCGACCCTTGCTGCTTACGCGCACAAGAAGGCCATGGGCCAGCCGATGCTGTATCCCGACAACTCCCTCGGCTACGTCGACAACTTCCTGCGCATGACCTTCGGTGTCCCTGCAGAGCCTTACGAGGTCAATCCGGTCATCTCGCGCACGCTCAATCAGCTGTTGCTCCTGCACGCCGATCACGAGCAGAACTGCTCGACCTCGACCGTGCGTCTCGTCGGCTCCTCCCATGCGAACCTTTTCGCCTCGGTCTCGGCCGGTGTCAATGCGCTGTTCGGCCCGCTTCACGGTGGTGCCAACCAGGCTGTGCTCGAGATGCTCGAGAACATCCACGCATCCGGTGGTGGAGTGAATACCTTCATCCGCCAGGTCAAGAACCGCGAGGACGGCGTGAAGCTCATGGGCTTCGGGCATCGCGTCTACAAGAACTACGACCCGCGTGCGGCCATCGTCAAGAAGAGCGCGTACGAGGTCTTCGAGGCACTCGGTGTCAGTGATCCGCTGCTCGACATCGCGCTGCGTCTTGAGGAAGTCGCGCTCTCCGACGAGTTCTTCATCGAGCGCAAGCTGTACCCGAACGTCGACTTCTACACGGGCCTGATCTACAAGGCGATGGGCTTCCCAACCCAGATGTTCACGGTGCTCTTCGCCCTGGGTCGTCTGCCGGGCTGGATCGCCCAGTGGCGAGAGATGATCAACGATCCCGATACCAAGATCGGCCGTCCGCGCCAGGTCTACATCGGCGAGGTCCTGCGGGACTACACCCCGATGAACCAGCGCTAAGCACTGCTCATGCAAGAAGCCCCGACGCCGGGGCTTCTTCGTTGCTTATCGCAGTCGGGTGCAGTGATCAGTCGTTGGTGTGCAGTGCGGCGTTGAGGCCGCCCCAGGTGCCGGTGCGCGAGCTGATCTCGATCGCTCCGGTCTGCGAGTTACGACGGAAGAGCAAGTTGCTGTCACCGGAGACTGCCTTGGCCTTGGCCACCGTGCCGTCAGGCAGGGTGACCTTCGAGCCCGCGGTCACGTACAGGCCGGCCTCGACGACGCAGTTGTCACCGAGTGAGAGACCCACGCCGGCGTTCGCGCCGATGAGGGTGCCGGCGCCAATGGTGACGACTTCGGTGCCACCGCCCGAGAGCGTGCCCATGATGGATGCGCCACCGCCGATGTCGGAGCCGTCACCGACGACGACCCCGGCAGAGATGCGTCCTTCGACCATTGAGCTGCCCAGGGTGCCCGCATTGAAGTTGACGAAGCCCTCATGCATCACGGTGGTGCCGCTGGCGAGGTAGGCACCCAGGCGCACGCGGTCGGCGTCGGCGATGCGCACTCCCGAGGGAACGACATAGTCGGTCATCCGCGGGAAGCGGTCGACACCGTGCACGGCCAGGTTGATGCTCTTCGCGCGCGCGTGCAGGCGCACGTCGTTCAGGCGCTCGACGGGCACTGGGCCCAGGTTCGTCCAGGCCACGATCGGCAGCAGGCCGAAGATGCCGGTCAGGTTGATGGTGCGCGGCATGACCAGGCGCGCTGAGAGAAGGTGCAGGCGCAGGTAGGCATCAGCCGTGTCGGTGGGTGCCTCGGCCAGATCAGCGACGGTCGTGGTGATGGTGCGCACGTGGACGCCGCGCAGCTCATCGGAGTCGATGGCTGAACCGATGCCGGGGACGTCGATCGGGTCGGAGCCCAGGGCGGGGCTCGGGTACCACACGTCGAGGATCTGATCGCCGAAGTAGGTGGCCAGGCCCGTGGCCGAGGCCGGGCCGGTCACTGCGGTGAGGTCTGCGGATGCTGCGTTGGTCATCGCACTACCGTATCCATGTGGAACATGACGCAGGCTCGGGGCTTGATCTCTCCGTCGATGTGGTGGCGCTGACCGCCGCCCTGATCGATATTCCGAGTGAGTCGCACCAGGAGCAGGTGCTGGCCGATCTTGTCGAGACTGCTCTACGGAAGTCCGCGCACCTGAGGCTCAGTCGCTTCGGCAACACCGTGGTCGCGCGCACCGAGCTCGGTCGGGCTGAGCGCGTCTTGATCGGCGGACATCTCGATACCGTGCCCGCGAACTCGAACATGCCGCATCGGGTTGATGGCGATCGTCTCTACGGTCTGGGCGCCTGCGACATGAAGGGCGGCATCGCAGTCTCGTTGAAGCTCGCGTCGACCATCACCGAGCCGGTGCGCGATGTCACCTACGTGTACTACGAGTGCGAGGAGGTCGACGGCAAGTACAACGGTCTTGCGCACCTCGCCGCGAGCAACCCTGAATTGCTCGTTGCTGATCTCGCAATCTTGATGGAGCCGTCGAACGCTGGCATCGAAGCCGGTTGCCAGGGCACCATTCGCGCGGAGATCAAGGCAAGCGGTGTTCGCTCGCATAGTGCTCGCCCGTGGATGGGCGTCAACGCAATTCACGCTACTCGAGAGATCCTGGGCCGGCTCGAGTCATATGAGCCGCGTCGGCCGATGGTCGACGGACTGGAGTACCGCGAGGGCCTGAGCGCTGTCGGCATTCGTGGCGGCATTGCCGGCAACGTCATCCCCGACGAGTGCGTGGTCACGGTGAATTACCGGTTCGCGCCGGATCGTTCGACCGACGACGCGTTGGCGCATGTGCGCGAAGTATTCGAGGGCTACGAGGTCGAGTTCGTCGACGTGAGCCCTGCTGCGTCACCCGGTCTCGCGCGCCAGGCCACCGTGGATTTCCTGGCCGCTACCGGTGCGACTCCTGCGCCGAAGTTCGGCTGGACCGATGTCGCGCGCTTTGCCGCAATGGGAACCCCGGCCCTGAACTTCGGACCGGGGGACCCATCTATCGCGCATATGAAGGACGAAGTCGTCCCGCTTGATCAGCTGCGTTCGTGCGAGATGCAGTTGCGCAGCTGGCTCACTGCTGACTAGGCCTTGAGTGCCTGAACGTCGAGCACGAGCTTGATCTTGTCGGAGATCAGCACGCCGCCGGTCTCGAGTGCTGCGTTCCAGGTGAGACCGAACTCCTCGCGGCTGATCTCGAGCTCTGCCTCGAAGCCGGCCTTGGTGTTGCCCCACGGGTCAGTGCTGACGCCGATGAACTCCCACGGCACCACGACGGACTTGGTCACGCCATGGATGGTGAGGTCGCCAGTGACCTCGACGATGGTGCCCTTGTCGGTCACGCCGGTCGAGACGAAGGTCAGGGTCGGGAAGTTCTCGACATCGAGGAAGTCGGGGGAGATCAGGTGACCGTCGCGGTCGGCGCTGCCGGTGGTGATGCTGGCGGCCTGAATAGTGAGATTGGCGGAGCTGGCGCTGATGTTGCCGGCATCGATGGTGAAGCCACCCTCGTAGGCGGCGAAGCTGCCGCGGACCTTCGAGACCATCAGGTGGCGGGCCGTGAAGCCGATGTTGGTGTGGGCGGCGTCGATCACCCAGGTGCCGTTCGCTGCGCTGAGGTCAGCCATGTGGAGCTCCTTATTAGTTGAAAGATCAATTGGTTTGTTGAATATACAACTAGATTTCCCGGGGCGCAAGTCCCCCTAGGGTGGGCGGCGTGAACGCCACGAGAACTCCTCGCGAGGGTCGGCAGCCGATGATCTGCGTCTACTGCTCGGCCAATGAGGCCATCGACGACCGCTATCTCGCCCTCGCCTCGGAGGTCGGCACGGCCATCTCGGCCCGCGGCTGGGGCCTGGTCTCCGGCGGCGGCTCAGTCTCGATGATGGGTGCCGTGGCCAGGGCCGTGCGCGCCGGTGGCGGCCACACGGTCGGAGTGATCCCGCAGAAGCTCATCGAGATGGAGGTCGCCGACCACGATGCCGACGAGCTGATCGTCACGACAGACATGCGCCAACGCAAGGCGATCATGGACGACCGCGCTGATGCCTTCCTGGCCCTTCCCGGTGGCATCGGAACCCTGGAAGAGCTGATGGAGGTCTGGACAGCCCGTCACCTGCACATGCATGACAAGCCCGTCGTCGCCCTGGACCCCTGGGATGACTATGCGCATCTTCGCGCTCAGGTCGCGTACTGGCGCAGCACCGGCTTTGTTAACGAACATGGAGAAGCCCAGCTGCAATGGTCAACTACTGTCGAGAATGCACTCGACCTGATCGCCGCAGACTGGGCTTCCCCGCGCTAGCAGGGGGTGGCTAGCGAGTCACTGCTCGTTTCGACGTCAGTTACTGCTGGCCGAACTCGCCACTGCCTGTGCATGCACATGGTCAGCGGTCAGCGTTGTTCCCGATGACGTTCCGCGTACCTCGGCATTCTGGCCGACTGCGACGTCGGCGATGGTGCCGTCCTTCTTCGCATCGGTATGCACCTTGGTGTCGGCGTTGATGACGTAGGTGGCGGTGAAGCCATCCTCGGCCTTGACGGTCATCGACGTGGCGCTCACTGCGGTAATCGCGCCCTCGATTGACGCGAGGTTCACGTAGGCGCCGGTGGAGTCCTTCACGGTTGCCGTGCTGTGCAGTGCGTGACCGCGGCCGATTCCGCCGTGCTTGCCACCACGGCCCATCGACATGCCGCCCTTCTCATCGCGAGCAGAGAGTGCGCCCGCGGAGTCACGCGAACCGTGCTTGCCCTGCTGCGTGGCATTCGAGGATGAGTTCGATGAATTCGATGAGCTATCGCCATTCGCGGCCATTGCAACGCCGGAGACTCCGGTGGCCAGCAGTGCGCCGAGGGCGAGTGAACTCGCGACGACGGTGATGTTCTTCTTGCGTGACATGTGAACTCCTTGTGCTCGTGAACGAAGCAGGCGCTCCGTACCTGTGACTCCACTGTGCGCCCTCGCCTTTCGAGGAGGGTTGCCGTGGGCTAAAGGGGAGGTAAGGAGAATGTGCCCTGATACAGCGATCTCACGAGGCACTCCGAGGGGATGGGCTGCCCTGGCCCGGGTGCTCGTGGTGTGATGGGCACATGATGCTCGTCTTCGTCCTCGTGGCCATCGCCGTGATCGTCGGAATTGCCCTGGCCTCGGTCGGCCGGCTGGGCGAGCTGCCCGAAGCTCCGGCTGATCGCAAGCCCGCCGAGGCAGGTTTCGATGTCGTGCTCCGCGGATACCGGATGGATGAGGTCGATGCGGAGCTCGCCGACCTGCGCGCCCGCCTGGCTGCCCACGAGAAGGGCGCCTCGGAGCGCTAGCCCTCCAATGCGGGCCAATCACCCCGCTTCGATAGGGCTGATCCCTGCCGCCCTGCCCCGCCCCATGCGTCCCCAGCCCCATGCGAGATAATGGAATATACGAGTTTCCCGGCTTGCCCGGGCACGAGTTCTCCGGCGAGGCCGGGGACGAGAGGGGTTCCACATGGCCGCGATGAAGCCACGGACGGGCGATGGCCCGCTCGAGGTGACCAAGGAGGGCCGCGGCTACGTGATGCGCGTACCGCTCGAAGGTGGCGGACGCCTGGTCGTTGAGCTCAATGGTGAAGAGGCCAAGGAGCTCGGCGAGAAGCTGCTGGTCCTGTTCTCCTAGTACCTGACATTCATGAAGCCCCGTCCCTCGTTGAGGGGCGGGGCTTCATGTCATGTGCTGGTGCGTGCGTTACTCCGCAGTGCGCAGAGTGGCGATCAGCATGCCGTTGCCTACCGTCAGCAATGCCGGCAGCCAGTGATCCTCGTCGCGCAGGGTGTTCGCCGCCTCGCGAAGTGCCTGCTGGCCGGCCTCGCGCTGACCGGAGTCAGCAAGGCCGCCGGAGCCGAGTGCGGAGTTCAGGACGATCAGGCCGCCCGAGCGCAGCAGGCGTCGTGCCTGCGCGACGATCGCCGGGTACTCGGTTCGATCGCCGTTCACGAAAACGATGTCGTAGGCGGAATCCTGAAGTCTGGGGAGCACTTCGAGTGCCCGACCGGTGATCAGGCGGGTGCGCACGTGGTCGTAACCGAGGGCGGTGAAGGTGTCGCGGGCCACGCGCTGGTTCTCGGCCTCGACGTCGATGGAGGTCAGGACACCCTCATCGGTCATGCCGGCGAGAAGGGCTGCGCCGGAGACGCCGGTGCTGGCACCGATCTCGACGACGGCAGTGGCATCGACAGAGGCAGCAAGCACGCTGAGCAGGGCAGCGGTGGCGGGGCTGATCGCGTCGGAGCCGAGGTCGGCCGCCTTCGCCCGCGCCGTGCGCACCGGTTCGGACTCGTCGAGCCAGTCGTTCGCCAGAGTCCAGGACTCTGCGTTCAGGGGTCGTGATGTGGTTGCGATGACGCACCTCCGCTGTCGCTGTGATCTCAGGCAGCCTAGCCGCTTCGCCCCCGATAGGTTTGCGCCAGGAACCGTGAGAGGACACGCATGTCGGACCCCAGCGCTGAGCCCGTGATGCCGCCTGTTCCGGGGGAGCCGGAGATGGTGCCCGAAACGGCGCCTGCTTCAACCCAGGTCGTGCCTGCGGAGCCGAGGACGACGTCCGCCGGCACCGCGGCCGCACAGATGAACTCGCCCACGAACACACGCCGCGGCCCCGGTGTCTTCGCGGTCATCATGATCGCTGCGGTGACCTCGCTGATCGTCGGCATCTTTGCTGGCCTCGGGGGCTATCTGCTGGGTCAGAGCATCGACTCCTCTGCGACATCCGTCGTCGCGTTGCCGCAGGTCTCGGATGTCTCGGAAACTTCAGATACCGCCACCACGCCCGGTGCGTCCATCGCCGCGATCGCCGCAGCAGAGCTGCCCTCGGTCGTCTCGATCGCGGCCACGGGTGCCAGCGCTGCCGGCAGTGGTTCCGGTTTCGTCATTCGTTCCGATGGCTACATCCTCACCAACAATCACGTGGTTGCCATTGCCGAGGGTGGCAAGATCGAGGTCGTCTTCAACGACGGCACGCGCATCAAGGGCGAAGTTGTCGGC
>JBPCSY010000307.1:0-6302 GCA_051006695.1 Candidatus Nanopelagicales bacterium | reverse complement strand
GACGGTGACTGAACTCGCGACTCCAGCAGGCGCGCATGACTTCTGGGGCCTGGCCGACTTCGTTTCAGCCGAGGAGCTCGAACGCCACCGCGGCTACTGGTGGCTCGGCGATTCGCGAACCCTGCTCGTTCAGCACACCGACGAGTCTGAGGTCGATAGCCACTGGATCAGCGACCCGGCGAACCCGCAGCACGAACCAGTTCAGCATCGGTACCCGGCTGCCGGAACAACTAATCCCGCGGTACGTCTGGCGATCATTGGCCTGAGCGGCACCCGCGTTGATGTCGAGTGGGATCACACGGAGTTCCCCTACGTGAGCTCAGTGCACGTCGGCGAGGGTGGCGTCCTGCTCTCCCTGCTCACCCGAGACCAGCGCACGCAGTCGATCTGCCGGCTCGACACTGGTTCGGGCGCGCTCACCGAGATCGCCCGACGCGCGGATCCGTGCTGGGTCGATGTCGTGCACGGTGTTCCTGCATTGCTCGCTGACGGCAGGCTCGTCGAGGTGCTGCCGGATTACGCTTCCGAGACTTATCGAGTGCATGTCGACGGAAGCGCGATCTCCCCCGCAGGCCTGCAGGTATCGGCAGTCATGGACATCGCCGACGATCACCTCATCATGCTCGCGCAGCCCACAGCGATCACTCAGGCCGGCTACCGACTCGATTTCGATGGCACGTGCGAGGCACTCACCGGCACCGACGAGTGGAGCTCGCTCACCGCCAGTGAGGCGATCCGCATAGTGATGCGCGCGAGCGGCACGAATCCCCGCACCGTCTTCACGGCAATCAACGACACGAGCACGCACGAAATCGACAACCGTGCCGAGACTCCAGCGATCGCCATCACGCCCCATTTCGTCACGGTCGGTGAGCGCGCGCTCAACTGCGCAGTCCTGCTCCCCGCAGGTCACGTGCCCGGTTCCGTACGACTGCCCGTGATCATGAGCCCGTATGGCGGGCCGCATGCGCAGCGAGTGATCCGCGCGGCAGGGGCCTTCGCCACGGAGCAATGGCTGGCAGATCAGGGCTTCGCGGTCGTTGTCGCCGACGGATCCGGCTCCCCCGGACGCGGGCCTTCCTGGGAACGAGAGATACATCTCGATCTCGCCACCGGGATCCTTCGCGATCAGGTCGCGGCGCTGGAGGGGTGCGCGGAGCAGTTCCCTGATCTCGATCTCGATCGCGTCGGTATTCGTGGCTGGTCCTTCGGTGGGTATCTCGCAGCCCTCGCTGTTCTTGATCGACCCGACCGATTCCATGCCGCCGTTGCCGGCGCACCCGTCACCGAGTGGCGTTTGTACGACACGGCCTACACCGAGCGTTATCTCGGCGACCCGAGCATCAATGCCCATGCGTACGACGCGAGCTCACTCCTGCCGCGCGCCCATCAGCTCACCCGACCATTGCTACTCATCCACGGCTTCGCCGACGACAACGTGCTCATCGCTCATACCCTGCAGATGTCGTCAGCGCTCCTGGCCGCCGGGAGATCGCACGACGTGCTTCCGCTCAGTGGCGTCACGCACATGACTCCGCAGGAGATCGTTGCCGAGAACCTGCTGCTCGCTGAGGTCGACTTCTTCCGCTCATCGCTGAGCTGACGCACTATTCGTCCGCGGGCTCCGCGGCGATGCCGATATTGACGATGTCGTACTGATTGTCGAATGCCCCTGTCGTCGCGACATTGCTCAATCCGGCAGGGCGGTATTCAAGAGTCTGCGTGAAGGCCAGGGGAATATAGGCACCTGAATCCAGCACCAGTCGATCGATGATGCGACCCACGTCGGCCTGGATCTTCGGGTCGGGCGACGAGATCTCCTTCGACGCCAGCAGCGCATTTACCGTCGGCATGTCGAGTCGGGCGATGTTCTGGCGATACGGCTTACCCGGGGCAATGCTGCCGGTCAACGGGCGCCAGTAGCCCGCGACCCCGGGCACGGACGCCGAGTAGTTCAGGTACACCGCATCGAGGCCGAGTGCGGTCACCGTGTCCGAGGACAGCAGCGTGGCCCAGTACTCAGTTGAGTTGATCGGGTCACCCAGCACGGTGATGCCCACGCGTGCGAGTGACTCCTTGATGACGGCAAAGGCCGCAAGACCAGTCACCGAGTCAGGGAAGCCGAGGGTCATCGGGAAGCCCTGCGGCTGACCGCATGCCTCGAGCGCGGCCGCGGCCGCGGTCACGTCGCCGGAACCGTCACCGGGCGAGAAGGGCTGATAGTTCGCGTCAAAGGAGGCGATCGTGGGTGCGGACAGAGTGGTGGCTTGCGCAGCGCCGATATTTGCCTCGCCCGCTGACGCTCCAAGTACTTGCCGAAGTGCGGTGCGATTGACCGCCGAGTAGACGGCCTGCCGGCACTTCTCGCTCGCGAGCGGCCCGGTGCTCGGCGGGATCGCGAGCATCGTGACCTGCCCTGTCCCCGGATTATCGGCATGGGAGGCTCGTGCCGGGTCCTGGAGAACTGAGGCCGTGAAGCCGGGGTCGGTGCGCGATGTCAGCGCGACATCGACATCATCGATCAGCAGGAGTTGATTGGCCTGCGACTGACTCGTCGTCCAGGTAATGCGCATGCCATCAACCATGGGCTTTCGGACGGAGTCGGTTGCGGGATCCCACAATGCATTGCGGACAAGACGCGAAGGATTTGACCGGTCGATCGTGAACGGGCCCGAGAATCTCACGACCTCTCCCCGCGCCACGGGGGCGGCAATAGTCAGGGCTACGACGGCATTGAAGTCGTGGAACGGGCGGTCGAGCCGCACGATCATCGTGCGATTCGTGCCGAACTCGATATCGGTGATGCGGAAGTCGGCGCGACGCAGGTCGAGATTGCGCAGACCGCGGGCGACATCCAGGGTGGTAAGCGGTGAGCCGTCATCCCACTTCAGGTAGGGCTTGAGCGTGAAAGTCCAGGACATGCCCTCGGAATCGGATTGCCCGAGCTCAGTGGCGAGATCAGCCGTCACGACGGAGCCCGCACGACCCGGCGCGGCGACGTAAGTGGTGAGCTGACGACTCAGGGCGCGTTGCAGATTGGCGCACGCAGCCGACGTGGTCAGCTGCGGATTCCATCCGCCGCACCTACCGGGTACCGCCACTCGAAGCTGGCCGCCGGTTTCCTCGGAAGGATTCACCACCGAGCCAAGGGCCTCGTTGAATCCGGGAGCTACGGTGCCCGAGGGTGCCGGCGCAGGGGCCGCATTCGTCGAGCAGCCGACGAGCAGTGCGAGCGAGAATGCGGCGGGGGCAAGGAGAGCGAGCCCGCGTCGACGCATGGACCAAGTGTGCCCGAACTGAGCTGCCGCCTATGCAGGGCATCACGGCAGTTAGACGGAGGTCACATCCTCCAGCGGGAAATGGCAGGCCACAACGTGGTGATCGCCGCTGGCCACGAGATCCGGCATCACGTCGGCGCACTTCGCCTGGGCCTGGAAGCAGCGCGTACGGAAGCGACAGCCGGACGGTGGATCCGCCGGGCTTGGCAAGTCACCCGTCAGCGGGATCCGGGTGCGCGAGCGCTGGATGACGGGATCAGCGACCGGCACGGCCGACAGCAGGGCTGCCGTGTACGGATGATGCGGATGTTCGTAGATCTGCTCCGCGTCGCCGTACTCGACGATCTGCCCCAGATACATCACTGCAATGGTGTCGGCAATCTGCCGGACGACTGCGAGGTCATGGCTGATAAACACGTAGGAGAGACCCAGCTCGTCGCGGAGATCCATCAGCAGGTTCATCACCTGCGCCTGGATCGAGACATCGAGCGCCGAGACGGGTTCGTCGGCGATGATCACGTGCGGGTTGAGTGCGAGGGCTCGTGCAATACCGATGCGCTGACGCTGCCCGCCGCTGAACTGGTGCGGATAGCGATTGATGAACTCGGGGTTCAGGCCCACGCGTGCCATCAAATCGCGCACCGCTCCCTTGGCATCCTTCCCGTCGGGAACTGCTTCAGGGTGAATATCGAATGGCTCACCGATAATCGAGCCGACAGTCATGCGCGGGTCGAGCGAGGTGTAGGGATCCTGGAGGATGATCTGGAGATCACGACGAGTCGCGAGAAGCTCACGGGCATTAAGTGTCGAGAGGTCAGTTCCCGCAATCGTTACCGAGCCAGACGTCGGCTTCTCGAGTCCGACCAGCAGACGACCGACAGTTGACTTGCCACAGCCGCTCTCTCCCACGATGGCCAAGGTCTTGCCGGGCATGAGATCGAAGCTCACGCCGTCGACGGCATGAACGGTACCTACGCGCTTGCGGAAGATGATGCCGCGCTCGATGGGGTAGTGCTTGACGAGATCACGCACGCTCACGATGGGCGCCTGCGCACCGGCCAAATCATCACTTGCCATCCGCGAACACCTCCTCGGCGAACCAGCAGGCACTCAGGTGCGCAGGCCCCACCTCGACGAGGGGTGGCACCGGATCGAGACGGCATTGCGCCTCGGCGCGCGTACAGCGCACATGGAACGGGCAGCCCGATGGCACGCTGAGCAGGTTGGGGGGAAGCCCGGGGATCGCCGGCAGGCGGCCGACGCGAGCATCGAGGCGCGGGATCGAGTCGAGTAAGCCGATCGTGTACGGATTCGCGGGGTGCGCGTACATCGCATCGACATCACCCTGCTCCATGACACGACCGGAGTACATGACCACGATGCGCTCGGCCACTGACGCCACGACACCAAGATCGTGGGTAATGAGAATCAGGCCGGTGCCGGTCTCGCGCTGAAGTTCCTTGAGCAGATCCATGATCTGCGCCTGCACCGTGACATCGAGTGCGGTTGTGGGCTCATCGGCAATGAGCACTGCGGGCTTCAGGGCAATCATCATCGCGATCATGATGCGCTGCCGCATGCCGCCGCTGAACTGATGCGGGTAGTCGCCGTAGCGCTGTGCTGCAGCCGGGATACCCACATGCCCCATGACCTCGATCGCCTGCTTCTTTGCCGACTTGCGCGAAGCGCTTGCGTGCACGCGAAACATCTCGGCTACCTGGTCGCCCACGCAGATCACCGGATTCAAGGCAGAGAGAGCGTCTTGGAAGATCATCGCGATATCGGTGCCGCGCAGCTTGCGATGCTTGCGCTCGGAGAGCCCGACAAGTTCCTCGCCTCGGAAGGTGATGCTGCCGGTGGGGATGCTCGCGACCTCGGGATCGAGAATGCCCATGATTGCCTGAGCGGTCACGCTCTTGCCGGAGCCGCTCTCGCCCAGGATCGCGATGGTCTCGCCCTCATTGAGCCCGAAGGTCATGCCATTGACGGCACGCACGATGCCATCACGAGTGCTGAATTGCACGTGAAGATCATCAACACGAAGCAGCGTAGGAGTCATGGTCACTTCCGAAGCTTCGGATCAAGGGAGTCGCGCACCGCGTCACCCATCAGGATGAACGCGAGAACCGTGACCGTCAGGAACAGCGCCGGGAAGAAGAGAGTCCACGGCGCCGTGAAGAACACCGACTGGGCATCACTGATAATCGAGCCCCATGAGAACTCAGGGGGCTGGATACCCAAGCCCAGGTAACTGAAGGTGGCCTCGGCACCGACGAACCCACCGAGGCTGATCACGGCAACCACGATCGCCGGACCCATGGCATTCGGCAGCACGTGACGGCGCATGATGCGCAAGTTGCTCGCTCCGAGCGCACGGGCGGCAAGGACGAAGTCCTGGTTCTTCGCTTCGATCGTCGTCGATCGCACCAATCGTGCCGTGCCCACCCAGCCCAGCACCACCAGCACGAAGATAACGCCCCACAGCCCCGGGGAACCGAGTGCCGTGAGGATCACGATGCCGCCGAGCAGTACCGGCAGGCCGAAGAAGACGTCGGTGATGCTCGAGAGTAGCGAGTCGAGCCAGCAGCCGTAATAGCCGGCGATGAGGCCGATGATCGCGCCCACGGTCACCGTGGCAATCGTGGCAATAATCGCCGTGATCACGCTAGGTCGTGCGCCGTAGATCGTCAGCGAGTAGACATCGCAGCCGAGCTGATCGGTGCCGAACCAGTGCTCCGAGCTTGGGGGGAGCAAGGAATCCATCAACTGGCAGCCACCGGTCAGGCTTGACGTCTTTTCCTTGTCGGCGAAGAACTGCGGGAAGATCGAGATCGCCGCGATGAACACGATGAGTACGAGTGAGATCCAGAAGTACCAGGTGCGGCGCAGCCCGTACCAGGCATCGCCGAGGAGACCGCGCGGATTGCTCGCGTCGGTGATGCGCTCGGTCGAGGCGAGCGACGGCAGGCCGGCGTCGAAAGTGTCGGCGTCTGTAGAACCCGGGAAGAAGTCACTCATAGCGAA
>JBPCSY010000306.1:0-8804 GCA_051006695.1 Candidatus Nanopelagicales bacterium | reverse complement strand
CTACGGTGCCCTCTTCGATCGCACCCCCGACGGCAAGATCAGCCAGCGCAACTTCGGCGGTCACGAGTACCCCCGTCTCGCGCACGTCGGTGACCGCACCGGCCTGGAGATGATCCGCACCCTGCAGCAGAAGATCGTCCAGCTGCAGCAGAAGGACAAGAAGGAGCTCGGCGACTACGAGGCCGGCATTCGCGTCTTCGCCGAGTGCTCGGTCACCGAGATCTTCATGCACGGCGAGGGCGAGGAGCGCCGTGCTGCCGGTGTCCTGGCCTACTGGCGCCCCTCCGGCCAGTTCGTCGCCATCGATTCCCCGGCAGTGGTCATCGCCACTGGTGGTATCGGCAAGTCCTTCAAGGTCACCTCGAACTCCTGGGAGTACACGGGCGACGGCCACGCCATGGCCATGCTCATCGGCGGCTCGCTGATCAACATGGAGTTCATCCAGTTCCACCCGACGGGCATGGTCTGGCCGCCCTCGGTCAAGGGCCTGCTGGTCACCGAGTCGGTGCGAGGTGACGGCGGTGTTCTCACGAACTCCGAGGGTCGCCGCTTCATGTTCGACTACATCCCCGACGTCTTCAAGGCGCAGTACGCCAAGACCGAGGAAGAAGCCGATCGCTGGTACACCGATCCCGACAACAACAAGCGCCCGCCGGAGCTTCTCCCGCGTGATGAGGTTGCTCGTGCGATCAACTCCGAGGTCAAGGCCGGTCGGGGATCCCCCCACGGCGGCGTGTTCCTCGACGTGTCCAAGCGCCTTCCCGCTGATGTCATCAAGGCCAAGCTGCCTTCGATGTGGCATCAGTTCAAGGAGCTCGCAGACGTCGACATCACCCTCGAGCCGATGGAGGTCGGTCCGACCTGCCATTACGTCATGGGTGGCGTCGAGGTAGACGCTGACACCCAGGAGCTCATCGGCATCAAGGGCGTCTACGCCGCAGGCGAGGCCGGTGGCGGCCTGCACGGCTCCAACCGTCTCGGCGGCAACTCGCTCTCCGATCTGCTGGTCTTCGGTCGTCGTGCTGGTCTCTATGCAGCCGAGTACGTCTCGAGTGCGAAGAACGCCGGCAAGGCCACCCCGTTGACCGACGCCGAGATTGCCGCGGCAACCGAATGGGCACTGGCGCCGTTCGACGCCTCACGCGATGAGAATCCGTTCACCATTCAGGCCGAACTGCAGATGATCATGAATGATCTCGTCGGCATCATCCGTGACGGTGACGAAATGCGTGAAGCCCTGGCCAAGATCGATGCGCTCAAGCCGCGTATCGCTCGAGCCAAGGCAAGTGGTGGCCGCGAATACAACCCGGGATGGCACCTCGCCCTCGATCTTCCCAAGCAGATCCTGGTCTCCGAGTGCATCGCCCGCGCTGCCCTCACCCGTGAGGAGTCACGTGGCGGTCACACCCGCAACGACTTCTCGAAGATGGATCCCGAGTGGCGCAAGGTCAATCTTGTGTGCAGCCTGAAGGACGGCAAGCTCGAGATCACAAAGAAGCCGCTGCCGAGCATCCCCAAGGAGCTCATCTCGCTCTTCGATCCTGAGGAGCTCAAGAAGTACATGACTATCGAAGAACTCAACGCAGTAGGGATGGCATAGGCATGAGCTACATGGCGAAGTTCCGACTCTGGCGCGGTCCCGATGGCACCGGTGCTCTCAAGGACTACGACGTCGAGGTGCTCGAGGGCGAGGTTGTCCTCGATGTCATCCACCGCATCCAGGCCGAGCAGGACACCGACCTGGCCGTGCGCTGGAACTGCAAGGCCGGCAAGTGCGGCTCGTGCAGCGTCGAGGTCAACGGGCGTCCGCGCCTGATGTGCATGACCCGCATGAACACCTTCGACGAGACCGAGACCATCACGGTCACGCCGCTGCGTGCTTTCCCGGTCATCCGCGACCTCGTCACCGACGTCTCGTTCAACTACGAGAAGGCGCGTGAGGTTCCGGCATTCAAGGGTCCCGAGGGTCTCAAGCCGGGCGAGTACCGCATGCAGCAGGTCGATGTCGAGCGCTCGCAGGAGTTCCGCAAGTGCATCGAGTGCTTCCTCTGCCAGAACACGTGCCACGCTGTGCGCGATCACGAGGAGAACAAGAAGTACTTCGCGGGTCCGCGCGTGCTCATGCGCGTCACCGAGCTCGACATGCACCCCCTCGACACCGAGGATCGCCAGAAGCTCGCACAGGATGAGCTCGGCCTGGGCTACTGCAACATCACCAAGTGCTGCACCGAGGTCTGCCCCGAGCACATCCACATCACCGACAACGCCCTCATTCCGCTCAAGGAGCGCGTGGCTGACGTCAAGTACGACCCGATCCGCTGGCTGGGCTCCAAGATCCGGGTGCGTGGCCAGGAGTGAGCGAGAACGGCTCCACCACTGAATCTGGTCTTCCCCTGGAGCAGGTGTACGGCCCCGAGGCCCTTGCGGGCTGGGATGCTGCGGCACAGCTCGGTCAGCCGGGCGAGTTCCCGTACACGCGCGGTGTCTATCCGTCGATGTACACGGGACGTCCGTGGACAATGCGCCAGTACGCCGGCTTCGGCACGGCGGTGGAGTCGAATGAGCGTTACAAGCAGCTCCTCGCTGCGGGCACGACGGGTCTGTCGGTTGCTTTCGATCTGCCGACGCAGATGGGCTACGACTCCGACCACCCGCTCTCCAATGGCGAGGTCGGCAAGGTAGGCGTCGCGATCGACTCGATCGAGGACATGCGCCTGCTGTTCAACGGCATCCCGCTTGACCAAGTCTCGACCTCGATGACCATCAACGCGCCTGCCTCCGTGCTGCTACTCCTGTACCAGTTGGTCGCGGAGGAGCAGGGAGTTCCGGCGTCGGCACTCAACGGCACGATCCAGAACGACGTGCTCAAGGAGTACATCGCGCGCGGCACGTACATCTACCCGCCAGCTCAGTCACTTAGGCTGATTACCGACATCTTCACTTACTGCCGCAATGAGATCCCGAAGTGGAACACCATCTCGATCTCCGGTTACCACATGGCCGAGGCCGGTGCGACTCCCGTGCAGGAGATCGCCTTTACCCTCGCCGACGGCATTGAGTACGTGAAGGCCGCTGTCGCGTCCGGTCAGGATGTCGACGAGTTCGCCCCGCGTCTCGCGTTCTTCTTCGTCTCGCGCACCACCATTCTCGAGGAGGTCGCGAAGTTCCGCGCTGCTCGCAGAATGTGGGCACGGATCATGCGTGATCAGTTCGGCGCGAAGAACCCGAAGTCGTGGATGCTGCGCTTTCACACGCAGACCGCAGGCGTTCAGCTGACCGCCCAGCAGCCTGAGGTCAATCTCGTCCGCGTGGCGATTCAGGGCCTTGCCGCAGTTCTCGGTGGCACCCAATCGCTGCACACCAACTCCTTCGACGAAGCCATCGCGCTCCCGACTGAGAAGGCAGCACGCCTGGCCCTGCGCACCCAGCAGGTGCTCGCCTATGAGACCGATGTCTGCGAAACGGTCGATCCCTTCGCGGGCTCCTATGTCATCGAGTCACTCACCGACGACATCGAAGCGGCGGCGACCGCC
Organism: Candidatus Nanopelagicales bacterium; assembly: GCA_051006695.1. GTDB lineage: Bacteria > Actinomycetota > Actinomycetes > S36-B12 > S36-B12 > CAIKZY01. The sequence goes on along the minus strand of JBPCSY010000306.1, from coordinate 5,271 downwards.
CTCATCGAGCGCATCGCCGACATGGGCGGGGCTGTCGCAGCAATCGAGCAGGGCTTCCAGAAGTCAGAGATCGAGAACTCGGCCTACCAGGTCACGCGCGAAACAGATTCGGGTGAGCGAATCGTGGTCGGCGTCAATAAGTTCACGATTGAGGGCAAGGAGCACTACGACCCGCTGCGCGTGAACCCGGCTATCGGTGCCGAGCAGGCTGCTCGACTGGCCAAGCTCCGTGCCGAGCGGGATAACGACGAGGTGCAGCGCTGCCTCGCCGCGATCCGCGAGGCCGCTGCCGGTGAGGCGAACCTGCTCTACCCGATGAAGGATGCCCTCAAGGCCAAGGCGACCGTCGGCGAGGTCTGCGACGCACTTCGTGAAGTCTGGGGCACTTACAGCCCCATCGATGCTCTGTAATCAGCTCTCATGATGAGCGCCCGTCCTCGTGGGGTCGGGCGCTCATTTAGTTAATGGCAACGGTCAGGGCAACAACGCCGGCGACGATCACGGCCACCGCTGCCACCTGGAGACGTCCGAGTCGTTCCTTGAAGAGGAAGAATGCGGCAATCGCGGCGATGGGTGCGAACAGCGAGGCGAGCACCGCGGTGATGGCCACGCTGGTGGCCGCGCCAAGTGAGTAGAACGTGAAGCCGATGACCTCGGTGAAACCGGTGAGAATCACGAGAGGTGCGGCCTGCTTCGTCATCCGGAACCTGCGAGTGAGCAGGAGCGGGATCAGCAGGGCGATGACACCGAAGAGTCGGGCAGGCAGCAGGATCCAGGAGATCGGCATGTCACCGCTGAGGTGGCCCGGGGCGAAGAGCCCGATGCCGAAGGCGAGTGCACCCAGGGTGGCGATGATGGCAGCCTTGGCCGGCTGCTCATGGGCCAAGGGCTCAGGGTCAGGCGCGACGGCCGCGAGTACGACACCGGCGACGATGGCCACCAGGATGAAGGTCGTGGTCACGGCGATGGCCTCGCCCGTCAGCGCCGAGATCACCGCGGCGATCGCACCCTCGGTGCACAGGATCGGGGCGACGACACCAACCTTGCCAATCTTCAGTGCCGAGTAGGCCAGGATCAGCCCGACCAGGTTGCCGAGCCCGCCGGCAGCGAGCCACAGGCCGCTGGTGAGGTCGAGCTGCTCGGGTACTCCCGCGATGAACAGGAAGGGCATCGTGATCAGCAGGCCGACCAGCATGATGCCGGCGATCGTCGAGTACGGCCCGATGGTGCGTACCGTTCGCGAGGAGGCCAGGGTTCCCGAGGCAAAGCAGCACGCGGTCAGGATTCCGAAGACGATGCTCAGCACCCTCGGACACTAGCGGCTGGGGGTAGATTCCAGACATGACTTCGAGCGGAGTGGCGGACCTCACCCAGGAAATCATTCGCCGCGCCCCAAAGGTCGTGCTCCACGACCATCTTGATGGCGGGGTTCGCCCGCGAACGCTGCTCGAACTCGCGGCGGAAGCCGGCTACGACGCCCTGCCAGCCTCGACCCCGGAGTCGCTGGGCGCCTGGTTTGCCGAGGCGGCCTCGTCCGGCTCACTCGAGCGCTATCTCGAGACCTTCGCGCACACGGTGGCCCTGACCCAGACGGCAGCGGCCTTGCGCCGCGTCGCTCGGGAGTGCGCCACCGACCTCGCCGCCGATGGCGTGGTCTACGCCGAGGTGCGGTTTGCGCCCGAGCTGCATCTGACTCGCGGACTGACCATGGGAGAGGTCGTCGACGCCGTTCTCGCCGGATTTGCCGAGGGAACCTCGGAGGCGGGCGCCGCCGGTCAGTGGATTCGGATCGGCACTCTGCTGACGGCGATGCGTACCTCCTCGAATGCGCGCGAGGTGGCCGAGCTCGTGGTCGAGTACCGAGATCGAGGCGTGGTCGGATTCGACATTGCCGGTGCTGAAGCAGGCTACCCGCCGACGCGCCAGCTCGACGCCTTCCACTACCTGCAGCGCGAGAACTCCCACTTCACGATTCATGCCGGTGAGGCTTTCGGCCTGCCCTCGATCTGGGAGGCAATCCAATGGTGCGGTGCCGACAGGCTCGGTCACGGCGTTCGCATCGTCGATGACATCGAAGTAGGTGCTGATGGCACGGCCGTGCTGGGCCGGCTTGCGGCATATGTGCGAGATCGGCGAATCCCGTTGGAAATGTGCCCGAGCTCGAATGTACAGACGGGCGCGGCGCCGAGTATTGCCGAGCACCCGATCGGCTTGCTGCGACGCCTCGGCTTCCGCGTCACCGTCAACACCGATAACCGATTGATGTCCGGCACCTCAATGACCCGTGAGTTCACTCTGCTCAGTGAGGCCTTCGGATACAGCCTCGATGACCTGCAATGGTTCACCGTGAATGCGATGAAGAGTGCCTTCATCCCCTTCGATGAACGACTGGCGATTATCAACGAGCGAATCAAGCCCGGGTACGCCGCGCTGCGTGCGGAGCTCGCGGGTTAGATCGCGCGAATGATCTCGGCGAGCATGCGACCGAGGCGGCCCGCGGATTCCTGGCCCGTGGCGAGCACTTCGCCGTGATCGAGCGCCTCGCCGGTCATGCCGGCCGCAAGATTCGTGACCAAGGAGAGTCCGAGTACCTCCAGGCCTGCCGCTCGTGCGGCGATGGTCTCGAGTGCGGTGCTCATTCCGACGAGGTCAGCGCCGAGGGTGCGGAGCATCCGGATTTCGGCAGGGGTCTCGTACATCGGGCCGCGCAGTTGCGCATAGACGCCCTCGGGCATCGACGGGAACAGATCGCGGGCGATGTGCCGCAGGCGAGGGGAGTAGGCGTCGGTCATGCTGATGAACTGTGCCCCGACGAGCGGGGAGTCCCCGGTCAGGTTGAGATGGTCGCTGATCAGCACCGCGGTGCCGGGTGCCCACTGCGTGACCAGCGAACCCGCGGCATTGGTAAGGATGACGGATTCGACACCGCAGGCCGCTGCGGTACGCACGGAATGCGAGACTGCGTCAGTGCCCAGGCCCTCGTAAAGGTGCGTACGGCCGAGGAAGATCAGTACACGTCGACCGTGTATCTCCAGGCTGCGCAATCGACCCGAGTGACCGGTGACCACCGGTGCGGTGAAGTACGGAACGGTGTCGAGCGGTGCCTCAAAGGAAGGGGAGCCGAGCTCGTCGGCGGCTGCGGCCCAGCCGGAGCCCAGCACGAGTGCGATGTCGTGCCTGGCGCTGCCGCTGCGATCGGCAATGTCGGCGGCTGCCTCGGCCGCGCGCACGCCCGGCATCAGCCCTCCGCGGTCACGTGCAGCTGACGGGCTGCCTCGGCGATCGAGCCCGACAGGCTCGGGTACACCGTGAAGGTCGTGGCGAGTTCATCCGCGGTTAGGCGCTGCTCGACTGCAACCGTGAGCGCGTGAATGAGCTCGCTCGCATGCTCGCTCACGATGACGGCGCCGGCGATGATGCGCGAGCCACGACGGCAGAAGATCTTCACGAAGCCATCATGTTGCTCTTCCATCTTGGAGCGAGCATTGGTCGCAAGCGGGAGCATGATGACGTCGCCGCGGAATGCGCCAGAGTCAAGATCCTTCTGGGTCAGGCCAACCGTGGCGATCTCCGGTCGGGTGAAGACTGTGCTCGATACGTGCTCGAGTTCGAGCGGTACGACGGCATCTCCAAGTGCGTGTGACATCGCGATGCGCCCCTGCATTGCAGCCACGGACGCGAGCATCATGATGCCCGTGCAGTCGCCGGCGGCATAGATCGTGCGCACCGTCGTTCGCGAGACTCGATCGGTGATGATGTAGCCGTTGTCGTCGACGGCAACGCCGGCATCCTCGAGCCCGAGGTCGTCAGTGTTCGGGAGCGAGCCGACAGCCATCAGCACATGAGAGCCCGTCACGATACGACCATCTTCGAGCTCTACCTCGACGCCCGTTTCCGTGCGACGGGCCGCGATGGCGCGGCTGTGGCTCATCACCTCGACGCCGGTGCGGCGGTAGACGTCCTCGAGAACCCGGGCCGCATCGGGATCCTCGCCGGGAAGCACGCGATCGCGACTGGAGACGAGCACCACGGAACTTCCGAGACCGTGATAGGCACCGGCGAACTCAGCTCCGGTGACGCCCGAGCCGACAACGATGAGCCGTTCGGGTAGCTCTGTGAGGCCGTAGACCTGCTCCCAGGTAAGGATGCGCTCGCCGTCCGGGATCGCAGTGTCGAGGATGCGCGGCCTGGTGCCCGTGGCGATGAGGATGACATCGGCGTGCAACTGTTTCATCGCGCCGTCAGGTTCAAGGGCCATCACGCTGGTCTCGCCGGTGAGTCGTCCACGACCGCGGATGACGGTGACTCCGGCCTGGGCCATCTTGTCGGCGATATCCGAGCTCTGGGCCGCGGCGAGATCGAGAATTCGCTCGTTGACGACGGCGAGATCAACGCCGATCTGGCGGGGAGTCGGTGGCTGACCGTTGATGCGTACGCCCAGGGCGGCGCTGTGCTCGGTGCCCAGGATGACCCCGGCCGTGGCAATGAGCGCCTTGCTGGGCACGCAATCGGTGAGGACTGCCGAGCCGCCGAGGCCATCGCGGTCGACGATCGTGACATCGGCCCCCAGCTGCCTGGCGACCAAGGCTGCCTCGTAGCCGCCTGGCCCCCCGCCGATGATGACCACATGTGCTGACTCAGGCTGACTCACGCTCCTATTCTTCCGCATCCGACCTCGGGTGGGGGCGGGGGAGCCGTGTTAGCGTGGAAACATGTGGATCTGGATCATTCTCGCGATCGTCGTCGTCCTGCTCGTGATCTTCGTGATCGCGACCTACAACAAGCTGGTGCGAGCAAATGTGGCCGTCGATGAGGCCTTCGCCCAGATCGAGGTGCAGCTCAAGCGCAGAAGTGATCTCATTCCGAACCTCGTGAGCACGGTCAAGGGCTATGCCGCCCATGAGGCCGGCACTTTCGAGAAGGTCACTGAGGCGCGCGCTATCGCCGAGCACGCCAATGGCGTCGCGGAAGTTGCTGCCGCTGACGGCATCCTCACCCAGGCGCTGCGCGGGCTACTGGCCGTGGCCGAGGCCTACCCCGACCTGAAGGCATCCGCCAACTTCCTCTCACTCCAGGAGGAACTCTCAGCCACTGAGAACAAGGTTGCCTTCTCGCGTCAGTACTACAACGATTCCGTGCGCATGCTGAACACCATGATCGTCACGATTCCCTCCAAGTTCTTCGCGGGCATGGCCAAGGTCACCGCGCGTGAGTTCTACGAGGTTCCTGATGCCGCTGACCGCAACGTGCCGACCGTCAGCTTCTGATCGC
>JBPCSY010000305.1:0-4680 GCA_051006695.1 Candidatus Nanopelagicales bacterium | reverse complement strand
CCCCCTTAGGGGGGCCGCCCCTTCTGTATGGGTAGTGCCTTAGTCCTTGATCTCGCTAGTTCAAGCTCGAGTTCAATCCTTGATCTCGCTAGTTCAAGCTCGAGTTCAATCCTTGATCTCGCACAGAACAGTGCCTGTCGGAACCGTGGTGCCGGCCTCGGCGTTGAGGCCGGTAATGGTGCCTGCCTTGTGCGCGGTGAGCGGCTGCTCCATCTTCATGGCTTCGAGCACGACGATGAGGTCACCGGCGGCCACGACCTGGCCCTCCTCGACCTCGACCTTGACGATGGTGCCCTGCATGGGAGCGGTGAGCGAGTCACCGGTGGCTCCGCCGCCGGCCTTCTTGCCGCCGCGCTTCTTCGGGCCTGCAGCCTTGGCGCTTCCGCCACCTGCACTGGCGCCAAGGCCTGCGGGGAGGGTGACCTCGATGCGCTTGCCACCGACCTCGACAACGACCGACTCGCGAGCCGCGGGCTCGTCGATCTCCGCACCCGCACCCGAGTAAGCCGGGATGGTGTTGTTGAACTCGGTCTCGATCCAGCGGGTGTGCACCGTGAAGGCCTCGTTCGGGTTCTCCGGGGCGAAGGCCGGGTCACGCACGACCTCGCGGTGGAAGGTCAGCGCCGTGGCAATGCCATCGACCTGGAACTCGTCAAGTGCACGACGCGAGCGTTCGAGTGCCTCCTGGCGATCGCGGCCGGTCACGATGAGCTTGGCGAGAAGTGAGTCGAAGTTTCCGCCGATGACATCGCCCGCCTGGAAGCCCGTGTCGACGCGCACGCCCGGACCGCTCGGCGGATTCCAGACAGTGAGGGCACCGGGGGCGGGGAGGAAGCCGCGACCGGGATCCTCACCGTTGATACGGAACTCAATCGAGTGGCCACGCAGCACGGGATCGGTGTAGTCGATGACGCCGCCCTCGGCGATGCGGAACTGCTCTCGTACCAGGTCGATGCCGGCAACTTCCTCGGTGACGGGATGCTCGACCTGGAGGCGGGTATTGACCTCGAGGAAGGAGATGGTGCCGTCAACGCCGACGAGGAACTCGCAGGTGCCGGCGTTGTAGTAGCCCGCCTCCTTGAGAATGGCCTTCGACGACGAGTACAGCTCATCGAGCTGGGCCTGCGACAGGAACGGGGCAGGAGCCTCCTCGACCAGCTTCTGGTGACGACGCTGCAGTGAGCAGTCGCGCGTCGAGACGACCACGACATTGCCGTGCTTGTCGGCGAGGCACTGGGTTTCGACGTGACGCGGGTTGTCGAGGTAGCGCTCGACGAAGCACTCACCACGACCGAAGGCCGCGATCGCCTCGCGCACGGCAGAGTCGAAGAGTTCGGGAATCTCCTCGAGGGTGCGAGCGACCTTGAGGCCACGACCGCCGCCGCCGAATGCTGCCTTGATGGCCACCGGGAGTCCGTGCTTCTTGGCGAACTCGACGACCTCGCCGGAGTCCTTGACGGGGTCAGGCGTGCCGGGCACCTGAGGTGCACCCGCGCGCTGCGCAATGTGTCGTGCGGACACCTTGTCGCCGAGTGAGCGGATCGCATCCGGTGACGGGCCGATCCAGGTGATGCCGGCATCGATGACGGCCTGCGCGAAGTCGGCGTTCTCGGAGAGGAAGCCGTAGCCGGGGTGGATCGCGTCGGCCCCGGACTGCTTCGCGGCATCGATGATCTTGTCGATGACCAGGTAGCTCTCGGCCGCGGTGTTGCCACCGAGGGCGATGGCCTGGTCGGCCAGGCGCACGTGCAGGGCATCGCGATCGGGCTCGGCGTACACGGCGACGGACTGGAGCCCGGCGTCACGGCAGGCGCGGATGACGCGGATGGCGATTTCACCACGGTTGGCGATGAGAACGGTACGCACGGGGCTCCTTCTTTCGGTCCGGATTCGCATCCGGGCTTGCAGTTTATTGAGTAATCTCAGGGTCAGGGGGTCAGATGATCGGCCGGGGGTCGACTGCCTGCTGTGAAGATCACCACAGGCTGGGCCAGCTCACGCCGAGTCGAGTGAGCAGGGTGCGCAGCAGGGGTAGTGAGAGGCCGATGACGTTGGAGGGGTCGCCGTCGATTCGCTCGACGAACGGGGCGCCCAGGCCGTCGAGGGTGAAGCCGCCGGCGACCTGGAGTGGCTCGCCGGTGGCGATGTAGGCATCGATCTCAGCCTCGGTCAGTACCCCGTGCACGACAGTGGTGCTGGCGACCTCGCCGACTTCGTCGGTGCCGCGGATCACCCAGTGGCCGGTGCGCAGGATGCCGGCACGGCCGGACATCTGCTGCCAGCGGTCCTTCGCTGTTGCCGCATCCTCCGGCTTGCCGAAGGCCGTGCCGTCGACGTCGAGAACGGAGTCGCAGCCGATCACGATGCTCTCCAGGTCGCCGGCAAACTCAGCCGCGACAGCACGCGCCTTGGCACGGGCAAGCTCCAGGCAGAGCTCAGCGGGGGAGGCGCTGGGCATCGCTAATTCGATGGCCCTCTCGTCGACATCGCTCACGCGGATCACCGGCGTGATGCCGGCATCGGTAAGCAGCCGGTTGCGCGCGGGCGAGGCGGAGGCGAGGACGAGGGTGGGCATGTCTAGCGCGGCATGCTCGAGGCGCGCCACGAGCCAAAGCCCGCGCCGAGCGAGGGCCTGGTCTGCCGGCCCTTGCTGGCCCACAGACTCAGGCGCTTGGGCTCACTCGGCTTGCTCGCACCCGCGCGTGCCGACACGAGGGCGATGACGATCGCGAGTTCCTCCGGGGTGGGATCACCGGAGACGACGCGAAGCAGCGGCTGGGAGTTCTCGTTCTCTGCCATGTGAGCCTCCCGCCTACAGCGGGATGTTCCCGTGCTTCTTCGGCGGACGCGACTCGCGCTTGTTGCGCAGTGCACGCAGGGCGCGAGTGACCATGCCGCGAGTCTCGTGCGGCAGGATCACTCGATCGATGTAGCCGCGCTCGGCCGCCATGTACGGGTTGGCCAGGGTGTCCTGGTACTCGTCGAGAAGGCGCACGCGCTCGGCATCGGGGTCACCGGCTGCCGAAAGCTCCTTGCGGTACAGGATGTTGACCGCGCCTTGACCGCCCATGACCGCGATCTCGGCGGTCGGCCAGGCCAGATTGATGTCAGCGCCCAGGTGCTTGGAGCCCATGACGTCGTAGGCGCCGCCATAGGCCTTGCGCGTGATGACGGTGACGAGCGGAACGGTGGCCTCGGCGTAGGCGTAGATGAGCTTCGCTCCGCGGCGGATGATGCCGTTCCATTCCTGGTCGGTGCCGGGCAGGAAGCCGGGGACGTCGACCAGGGTGAGAACCGGGATGTTGAACGCGTCGCAGGTGCGCACGAATCGCGCGGCCTTCTCGGATGCGTCGATGTCGAGCGTGCCGGCGAACTGCATCGGCTGGTTGGCGACGATGCCGACCGAGCGGCCCTCGATGCGACCGAAGCCGCAGATGATGTTCGGTGCGAACAGCGGCTGCGTCTCGAGGAACTCGTCGTCGTCGAGCAGGTGCTCGATGACGCGGTGCATGTCGTACGGCTGATTGGGGGAATCGGGAATGAGGGTGTCGAGTTCGAGGTCCTCGTCGTTGATGTCGAGATCTGCCTCGATGTCGAAGACCGGGGGCTCCTCGAGGTTATTGCTCGGCAGGTACGAGAGAAGTGCGCGCAGGTACTCGAAGGCGTCCTCCTCGTCGGCCGCCATGTAGTGAGCGACGCCGTTCTTGGAGTTGTGAGTGCGTGCACCGCCGAGTTCCTCGAATTCGACGTCCTCGCCGGTGACGCTCTTGATGACCTCAGGGCCGGTGATGAACATGTGCGAGGTCTTGTCGACCATCACGATGAAGTCGGTGATCGCGGGGGAGTACACGGCACCGCCGGCACATGGGCCGAGGATGAGCGAGATCTGCGGGATAACGCCCGAGGCCTGCACATTGCGACGGAAGATCTCGCCGTACTGCGCGAGGGAGACCACGCCTTCCTGGATGCGCGCGCCGCCCGAGTCATTCAGGCCGATGACTGGGCATCCGGTCTTCATGGCGAAGTCCATGACCTTGACGATCTTCTCGCCGAAGACCTCGCCGAGGGAGCCGCCGAAGACGGTGAAGTCCTGGGCGAACACGGCGACCGGACGACCGTCGATGGTGCCGTAGCCGGTGATGACGCCGTCGCCGAAGGGACGATTCTTCTCGAGCCCGAAGTTATGCGAGCGGTGACGGGCCAGGCCGTCGAGCTGCTGGAAGGACTCGGGATCGAGCAGGGCGTCGATGCGCTCCATGGCCGTGAGCTTGCCCTTGGCATGCTGCTTGTCGACCGAGTCGGCGCGACGGTTCTGAGCCTCGGCACGGCGGGCCTTCAGGACCTCTGCCTTGCCCTTGGTCGTGCGCTTGTCGATCGCCGGGGTGTTCTCGTGTGCTGCCGCAGTCATGGGGGCCTCCTCGCCTGGGCTACCTTAGCCAGGTGATGACCCCGAGTTCTCGGTTACCGCTTTCCGCTGACCGAATTGAGTTACTCATCACACCTTCAAGTAACTCGTGGCCTGCACCGGAGCTCCTCGACGAGGTGGATTCGACGAATCGGCTCCTGTCGGAGCGACCGGAATCCCCTGAGGGCACCACGATCGTGGCCGAGATCCAGACGGCCGGCCGGGGCAGACTCGGCCGCACCTGGGAGAGCCCGTGGGGCTCAGGTGTGTGGATG
>JBPCSY010000304.1:0-7583 GCA_051006695.1 Candidatus Nanopelagicales bacterium | reverse complement strand
GCCTTCCTTCTGCACGCGCAGCGGCCGGAATAGCCGGACTCCATGGACATCTGGTCTCTCGCCCTGAGCAATCTGCTCTCCATTCCGATCCTGTGCTTCGTCCTCGGTCTCATTGCCACACGGATCAAGTCAGACGTGCGCATCCCCGACAGCGTGATGAAGTTCCTCACGTTCTATCTACTGCTCGCCATCGGCATCAAGGGTGGCGTGTCACTGCGCGAGGCCGAGATCGCACAGCTGGCGTGGCCGGTGGTGGCCACCAACGCCCTCGGCATCACGCTGCCGATCCTGGCCTTCGCCGCACTTCGGGCGATGACACGGCTTGACCGGATCGATCGCGGAGCGATCGCCGCGCACTATGGATCGACCTCCCTGGTCACCTTCACCGCCGCTCTGGTCTTCCTCGAGGCGGCCGATGTCTTTGTCGAGGGCTACGTCGTCACGCTGCTGGCCATCATGGAGATTCCCGGGATCGTGGTCGGGCTCATGCTGGCGAGCTCACGTGGCCGCCAGGGCAGTGAGTTACTGGCTAGCGCTCGCGAGGTACTCACCAGCCCCTCCAACGTCCTGCTGGTGGGAGGCGTGGTCATAGGGGCACTCGCCGGGCCCACGCGATTTCTCGCGGTCGAGCCCTTCTTCGGCGACCTGTTCGTAGGAGTGCTCAGCTTCTTCCTGCTCCAGATGGGCATCACCGTGGCCAGCCGGTTCGGCTCCTTCATCCAGGCCGGGCCGGGCCTGGCGGTCTTCGCCGTGAGCTTCCCCCTCGTGGCAGGACTTGCAGGTGTGCTGGCCGGCACCGCAGCCGGCCTCGGCGCAGGAGGCGCCACGATGCTCGGTGTGCTCAGTGCCAGCGCCTCGTACATCGCCGCTCCTGCAGCCGTGCGACTCGCACTTCCGCACGCCAATGAGGGGCTCGCGATCACATGCAGTCTGGCGATGACCTTCCCGGTGAACATGGTGATTGGCATTCCCTTGATCGCCTTCCTCGGGAGCGCACTCGCCTCGTGATCCCCGCCGGGTCGGATGATCCCCGAGAGGTCTGGCCATTGCCGTCCGAGCACGCCCTGGTCGGGGGATAGGCTTGGGTCGATTCGTCCTCAGCGCCCTTCCCCGCGCCTGACCAGCGGAGAACCGTGCACCTCAAGAATTTGACCCTCAAGGGCTTCAAGTCATTCGCCTCGGCCACGACCTTGCACTTCGAGCCGGGCGTGACCTGCGTGGTCGGCCCCAATGGCTCGGGTAAGTCCAATGTTGTCGATGCCCTGGCCTGGGTCATGGGCGAGCAAGGCGCCAAGAGTCTGCGCTGCGTCAAGATGGAAGACGTCATCTTCTCCGGTACCGCCGTGCGTGCGCCCCTGGGTCGCGCCGAGGTCTCACTCACTATCGATAACTCCGACGGCGCCCTGCCGATCGAATTCACCGAGGTCACTATCTCCCGCGTGCTCTTCCGCAACGGCGGCTCCGAGTACTCGATCAACAACCAGCCCTGCCGCCTGCTCGATGTTCAGGAGCTCCTGAGCGACTCGGGAATCGGCCTAGAGATGCACGTGATCATCGGCCAGAACCGGCTCACCTCAATCCTCGAGGCCACCCCGGAGGAGCGCCGCGGCATCATCGAGGAAGCCGCCGGTGTTCTCAAGCATCGCCGCCGCAAGGAGAAGGCGCTGCGCAAGCTCGATGCCATGGGCGCCAACCTGACCCGGCTTGAGGATCTCACCACCGAACTGCGCCGCCAGCTCAAGCCGCTGGGTCGTCAGGCTGAGGTGGCTAGGCGTGCCGTCGTCATCCAGACTGATGTGCGCGATGCGCGGCTGCGCCTGTTCGCTGATGATCTCGTCACGCTGCGCGATGCGCACGAGGCCGAGGTCGCTGACGAGACAGCACTGCGTGAGCGTCAGGCCGAGGTCGAGACCTCCCTTGCGACTCTCGTGGCGCGCGAGGGCGAGCTCGAAGTCGTGGCCCAAAATGACGCTCCACGACTCGCCGCCGCGCAAGAGACCTGGTTCAAGCTGAGCGGACTAAGCGAGCGCTTCAACGGGCTCGTCCAGCTCGGAGTCGAACGCGTGCGCAACCTCGCGCCGGAGGCCGAGGAAGAGGCATCCGGTCGCGATCCCGAGCAAATCGAGGCAGAGGCGCGCTCACTGCGAGCACAGGAGTTCGAGCTGGGGCGAGAGGTCGAGGCGGCCCGTCAGGCACTGTCCGAGGCTGAGAGCGCACGCGCCGCAGCCGAGCAGTCCGCGGCCGCAGAAGAGCGCCGTGTTGCCGATCTCGAACGCGCCGCCGCTGATCGTCGCGAGAGCCTCGCCCGGCTGACCGGCCAGGTCAATGCCGCCACGTCGCGTCTTGAGACACGTAGCACTGAGATCGAACGACTGTCGGCATCAGTGGCGGAGGCGACCGATCGTGGTGAGGCTGCGCAGCGCGAATTCCATGCCATTGAGGTTCAGGTCGCCGGACTCGACGAAGGTGAAGTCGGTCTTGATGAGGAGCATGAGGGTGCGCAGACTGCACTCGAGCGCGCGGACGCCCGCGTCGAGGAGCTGCGCACGCTCGAGTCCGTCAAGGAGCGCGAGCGCGCAGCACTGAGTGCACGCCTCGAAGCCCTCGAGCTCGGACTCTCGCGCAAGGACGCCGCATCAGTTCTCGTCGCGGCCGCTGATCGCGTCCCCGGCGTACTCGGGTCACTCGCTTCGCTTCTGCATGTTGAGCACGGCGCACAGGCAGCTGTTGCTGCGGCGTTGGGGGATGTCGCGGATTCCGTTGTCGTGCGCGGCGTTGACTCCGCAGTGGCATCGCTGGTGCTGCTCAAGGATCAAGATGCCGGCCGCGCTGCGCTCGTCATCGCTGATCCGGCTTCGGCGCCTGCCACCAACCCCGGAAACGCGCCTGTCGGCCGTTGGCTGCGCGATCTCGTGCGCTGCGATGAGTCCCTGCGCCCGGCTGTCGATCGCCTGCTAGCCGGTCACGTTCTCGTCACTGACGTCAATGCAGCCGCGTCGGCGCATCGCGCGAATCCGTCCCTCGTCTTCGTCACCGAGGCGGGCGATGTATTCGGCAGCGGTGTCGTGCATGGTGGCTCCACCAGTGCGCCCAGCCTTCTTGAGGTGCAAGCGGCCTATGACGAGACGCGCGAGGAGCTCGATGGTGTCACTGCTGCACTCGAGCGTGCGCGTTTCGAGATGGTGGCGGCACGCGATGCGCAGGTAGCGGCATCAAGTGTCGTCGAGTCGACATTGTCGCGACTTCACGAGTCCGATGCTCGCATGGCCGCCGTAGCCGAGCAGCTCGGGCAGCTCGGTCAGGTGGCACGCGCTGCCCTTGCCGAGGCCGAGCGACTTTCCCTGGCACTCGATGCGGCACGTGTTGCTCTGGCGCAGGACGAGGCCACTCTGGGCGAATTGCAGGGCCGGCTGAATCAGGCCCAGGAGGCTCCTGAGCCTGACACTGCCGATGACAACCGCCAGGCAACGGCCGAAGCCGCCAAGGCGGCTCGCCAGCATGAGGTTGACTCGCGACTGGCACTGCGCACGGGCGAGGAGCGCGTCACGGCGATCGGTGCTCGAGCTGCTCAACTCGAGCGCGCGGCCGAGGCTGAACGCCAGGCACGTATCGCAGCTCTCGAGCGCCGTGAGCGTCGCGCACGTGAGCTCGTCGTCGCGCAGGCCGTGCTTGCCGGTGCGCGTATTGCGCTATCGCGAGTCGAGCGCTCAGTGGCCTCTGCTGCGGCCGAGCGCGCCGAGGGCGAGAGTGCGAAGAAGGAGCGCGACGCCACGCTCGTCACCCTTCGTACGCAGATGCGTGAGCTCGCCACCGAACTCGATCGTCTCAAGGACACCGTGCACCGAGATGAGGTCGCGCGTGCAGAGCAGCGCATGCGTATCGAGGCACTCGAGGTCAAGGTGATGGAAGACTTCGGCATCGAGACCGAGATCCTTCTTGCCGAGTACGGGCCGAGCGTTCTCGTGCCGCCTAGTGCGGTCTCGCCGGGCGACGAGATTCCCGCCGATGCACCGGATCCTGAGCCGTATCCGTTTGTTCGTGCCGAACAAGAGAAGCGTCTCAAGGCAGCCGAGCGCGATCTCGCCCTGCTGGGCAAGGTCAATCCGCTCGCACTCGAGGAATTCTCGGCCATGGAGGAGCGTCACCGTTTCCTGACCGAGCAGCTCGACGATCTCAAGCGCACGCGTGATGATCTCCTCGACATCATCAAGGAGGTCGACTCCCGCGTGGAGCAGGTTTTCACCGAGGCGTATGCCGAGATCGAGCGTGAGTTCGAGGGTGTCTTCTCACGCCTGTTCCCCGGAGGCGAGGGCCGCCTGATCCTCACCGATCCGAACGACATGCTCAACACCGGTGTCGATGTCGAGGCTCGCCCGCCGGGCAAGAAGGTCAAGCGACTCTCTCTGCTGTCAGGCGGCGAGCGTTCCCTGACGGCAGTGGCGTTCCTGGTTGCGCTCTTCAAGGCGCGTCCGAGCCCGTTCTACGTCCTCGACGAGGTCGAGGCCGCACTCGATGACGTCAACCTCGGCCGCCTCATCGACATCATCGAGGAGCTTCGGGATAACTCGCAGCTCATCGTGATCACCCACCAGAAGCGCACCATGGAAATCGCTGATGCGCTGTACGGCGTATCCATGCGCGGTGACGGCGTCACTCAGGTGATCGGCCAGCGCCTGCGCGAGACAGAGGCTGCCACCGCATGAGCAATGGGCTCATCTATGCCGTCATTGCGATCGTCTTGGTCGTCATTGCGGTTATCGCGATCGTGGTCATCACGCGCAGTCATCGCCAGGCACCGGGTGTCCAGGCCGCACCTGTGCAACGCGTCGGTGCCGGGGGAGTTCGCGATGACGACGGCCAGGCCCGGGCGCCGTCTGCGGACGCTGCTGTGGGCACCGCCGTGCTCGAGCCCGGCATTGCCGATGTCGAACTTCAGGCTGCCATCGAGGAAGCTCTCGTCTCTGAGGCAGATCTCGAGGAACTCGCGGGGCTCGAGATTCCCGAGCCCTCTGCGGGGCGCCTGCAGCGGCTGCGCGCGCGACTAGCGCGGTCGAATAGCGCCCTCGGCAAGGGCCTGCTCGCATTGCTGAGCCGTGATGCCATCGATGACGAGACCTGGGATGAGATCGAGGAGACCCTTCTCGTCGCCGATCTCGGTGTCGGCCCCACGATGGAACTCGTCGAGAGGCTGCGCACCCGAGTTCGAGTCGAGGGCACCGGGGATGTCGTAGCCATGCTGCGCGAGGAGCTCCTTGCACTTGTCGATCCGAGCATGGACCGCACGGTCATCACCGAGGTTCCCGGCCGTCCGGCAGTGGTGCTGGTTGTCGGCGTCAACGGCACCGGCAAGACCACGACCACCGGCAAGCTGGCCAGGCTCCTCGTAGCCGATGGCCGCACCGTCGTGCTCGGCGCCGCCGATACCTTCCGCGCCGCCGCCGCAGATCAGTTGCAGACCTGGGGTGATCGCGTCGGTGCCGCAGTCGTGCGGGGCCCCGAGGCCGGTGATCCTGCCGCAGTGGCCTTCGATGCCGTACAGATCGCCGCCGCCGCCGACGTCGACACAGTGGTGATTGATACGGCGGGTCGCCTTCACACCAAGACCGGCCTCATGGACGAGCTCGGCAAGGTCAAGCGAGTCGTCGAGAAGCAGTCACCTGTTGACGAGGTCCTGCTCGTCCTCGATGCCACGACGGGCCAGAACGGACTCACTCAGGCGAAGGTGTTCGCGGAGGTCGTGGACGTCACCGGTATCGCCCTGACCAAACTTGACGGCACCGCCAAGGGCGGCATCGTCGTCTCCGTGCAGCGCAAGCTCGGCGTGCCGGTCAAGCTCGTCGGCCTGGGTGAGGGGCCTGATGACCTCGCCCCCTTTGATCCGGCGGCTTTCGTCGACGCACTTCTCGCCTGATCTGCCAATTCGTAACACCCCCGAAACGACCGGGCGGATTTCGTGATGCGTAGGTAACACGCGCAGTCGTCCACCGAAACGCGTGTCGAACATTCTCTCCTCAGCGAGCAACACAAGCCTTGGAGGGAGACTCGCATGGAATCCGCTCTCGATACGGGCAATACCGCGTGGGTGCTGACTAGCGCCGCGATGGTCTTGCTGATGATCCCGGGCCTCGCCTTCTTCTACGGAGGCATGGTTCGATCGAAGTCAGTACTCAACATGCTCATGATGGTGATGGGCTCACTCTTCGTCGTCGGCATCCTCTGGGTGGCCTTCGGCTACTCGGTCGCCTTCGGCACCGACATCGGTGACGCCGGCCTGCTGGGCAGCATCACCGAGAATGCCTGGCTCACCAGCCTGATGGCCGATGCGCCTGATGCCGCATTGCCGGCGATGGCCTTCGTTGCCTTCCAGGCGATGTTCGCGTGCATCACTGTCGGCCTCATCGCGGGCGCAATCGCCGACCGCACCAAGTTCTCTGCGTGGCTCATCTTCGCCGCGCTGTGGGCAACCCTGGTCTACTTCCCGGTCGCGCACTGGGTCTGGGCGGCAGGCGGCTGGATCTTCAAGCTCGGTGTCATTGACTTCGCCGGCGGCACGGCGGTCCACATCAACGCGGGTGCGGCAGGCCTGGCCCTGGCGATCGTCATCGGTCGCCGGGTGGGCTGGAGGAAGAACCCGATGCGTCCGCACAACCTCACGCTGGTGATGATCGGTGCGGGACTGCTGTGGTTCGGCTGGTTCGGCTTCAACGCCGGTTCGGCACTCGCAGCGAACAACACCGCATCGGTGGTGTTCCTGAACACCTTCGTGGCCACGTGCGCCGCGGGTATCGGCTGGCTCGTGGTGGAAAAGATCCGCGATGGCCACGCCACGTCACTGGGTGCCGCATCGGGAATCGTGGCCGGCCTGGTCGCGATCACCCCGGCATGTTCAGCACTGAGCCCAATCGGATCGATCATCCTGGGCGCAGTTGCCGGCGTGCTCTGCGCTCTTGCGGTGGGCCTGAAATACAAGTTCGGCTACGACGACTCACTTGATGTCGTCGGAGTCCACCTTGTCGGCGGCCTGGTCGGGACCTTGGCCATCGGCTTCCTGGCCACGGACCTGGCCCCGGCGGGCGTCAACGGCCTGTTCTACGGAGGCGGCGCAGACCAGCTCGGAAAGCAGGCCATCGGTGCCTTTGCCGTGCTGTTCTACTCGCTCATCGTCGCCGGCATCCTCGGCCTGCTGATCAAGTACACGATCGGCATCCGAATCACCAAGGATGATGAGGTTGCAGGCATTGACCTCACCGAGCATGCAGAATCCGCTTACGAACTCGGTGAGTCCGGAGGCGGCGGAGTATTCGCAGGTGTTGGTCACGCGGCCCGCGCCAAGACGGAGGTGGAGTAAATGAAGCTGATCACCGCGATCATCAAGCCGTTCAAGCTCGAGGACGTCAAGGGCGCACTCGAGGGCAAGGGCATCACCGGCCTGACTGTGTCGGAGGCTTCGGGCTTCGGCCGCCAGCGGGGTCACACCGAGGTCTACCGAGGCGCGGAATACACCGTCGATCTCGTCCCGAAGGTGCGCGTGGAAGTTCTCGTCGATGATGAGAACGCCGACAGTGTCGTCGAGGCGATCGTGG
>JBPCSY010000303.1:0-2590 GCA_051006695.1 Candidatus Nanopelagicales bacterium | reverse complement strand
GCCCCTTGATTTCTCGCGCTACGAGGGCTTGGAGGACGTTCGCTTCGTGCTCCGCTCTGTCACGGACGAAGTGATGTATGAACTGATGAGCCTCTCGGGCCAGGAGTACGTCGACATGTATGCCACTCGTGCCAAGGAGCTCATCGCCGAGGGCGGGATGGCCGACTCGCAGGCCTCGGTCGACATGGGGCGAAACTAGGCGTTACGCCCAGCCCTTGCTGCGCTCGACGGCATCGCGCCATCGCGCGTACTGGGCGTCATAGGAATGACGTGACTCGGGCTCGAATCTCCCAGAGCTGCGTCGCGAGTTGACCAGCTCGTCAATGCTCGACCAGACGCCGGTGCCGAGCCCCGCGAGATAGGCAGCTCCGAGACCTGTGGTCTGGGTGTGCAGCGAGCGATCGACGGTCGTGCCGAGTGCATCGGCCTGGATTTGCATGAGCAGGTCATCGGCAGTCGCACCGCCATCGACGTGAAGTGCCGGCAGTCGTGCGCCTGATTCAGCCTCCATGAGAGTGACGATGTCGCGCACCTCGAAGGCGATGGCCTCGAGCGTGGCGCGTGCGATGTGAGCCGATGTCGTACCGCGGGTAATGCCGATGATGAGCCCGCGCGCCAGCGGATCCCAGTCGGGTGCGCCGAGGCCGGTGAGGGCCGGCACGAACACGATGCCGGCAGAATCCGGCACCGATGCTGCGAGCGACTCGACCTGCGCCGAGTCGTCGATGATGCCGAGGCCGTCGCGCAGCCACTGCACGGCAGAGCCGGTCACGAAGATCGAGCCCTCGAGTGCGAAGTCGCGTGCACCGCCTGCGCGCTGCAGTGCGACCGTGGTGAGCAATCCGTGCTGCGAGCGCACGATCGACGTACCAGTGTGCTGCAGCAGAAAGGAGCCGGTGCCGTACGTGCACTTGGTCGCGCCTGCTGCGAATCCGGCCTGGCCGACGAGTGCGGCCTGCTGATCGCCTGCGATACCGGCGATCGGTGCGTCGATACCGAGAAAGGCAGACGGATCAGTGCGTGCGACAACTCCGTAGCTGTCG
The DNA here is from genome assembly GCA_051006695.1 of Candidatus Nanopelagicales bacterium. GTDB lineage: Bacteria > Actinomycetota > Actinomycetes > S36-B12 > S36-B12 > CAIKZY01. The sequence continues at coordinate 1,547 of JBPCSY010000303.1, read as the reverse complement.
ACGATGCGCGGTAGTGCCTCGATCGGCACCTCGAAGAGGGCACAGAGCTCGGGGCTCCACGCGCCCGAGCGGATGTCGTACAGCAGGGTGCGTGAGGCATTCGTCGCGTCAGTGAGATGCTCGAGACCGCGTGTCATGCGTGCGATGAGATATGAGTCGACCGTGCCGATCGCCACGTCGCCATCGACCACGCGCTGCCAGATCGCAGGCTCATGCTCGCGCACCCACGAGAGCTTGGTGGCGGAGAAGTACGGGTCAAGGCGCAGGCCGGTGGCCTCGGTCACGAACTGCTCGTGCCCGGCATCTCGCAAGGCGGAGCACAGCGCGGCCGATCGGCGGTCCTGCCAGACGATCGCTCGGCGGGCACCGCCCAGGGTCTCGCGATCCCAGAAGCAGATCGTCTCGCGCTGATTCGTGATGCCGATTGCGGTGATGGTGACGTCACCCCAGGTGAGCGCATGGCGGGTGGCAGCCAGAGTGGCCGCCCAGATCTCACCGAGCTCATGCTCGACGAAGCCATCGGCCGGGAAATGCTGGGGGAACTCGGCGTAACCGGTCGACAGCACCTCGCCGGCGGGGGAGACGAGCAGGGCGGTGACGCCGGTGGTGCCCGCGTCGATGGCCAGGATCGTCATGGGGCGACTCTAGGCAGATACGGGGCACGGCTCGGCCGCGGATCCGCTAGATTTCTCCATGACAGCGATTACATGCCCACGAGGCGATCAATCGAGGAGAGCGAAACATGCGCGTTGGTGTCCTGACCGGTGGCGGAGACTGCCCCGGCCTTAATGCAGTGATCCGTGGCGTCGTCCGTCGTGGCGTTCAGGAGTACGGCTACGAGTTCGTCGGCTTCCGCGATGGCTGGAAGGGTCCGCTCGAAGGCCTGACCATGGAGCTCGGCATCGAGCAGGTGCGCGGCATCCTGCCCCGTGGCGGAACCATCCTCGGCTCCTCGCGCACGAACCTCGTCAAGATCGACGGTGGCATCGAGCGCACCGAGGAGAACCTGCGCAAGCTCGGCATCGACGCCCTGGTGGCCATCGGTGGCGAGGACACCCTCGGTGTCGCGACCACCCTCACCGAGCATGGCTTCCACGTCATCGGCGTCCCGAAGACCATTGACAACGATCTCAGCGCGACCGACTACACCTTCGGCTTCGATACCGCGGTGCAGATCGCCACTGAGGCCATCGACCGCCTGCACACCACTGCGGAGTCACACCACCGCATCCTGATCTGCGAGGTCATGGGCCGTCACGCGGGCTGGATCGCCCTTCACTCGGGCATGGCCGGTGGAGCGAACGCCATCCTCATTCCCGAGGTCGAGTTCGACCTCGACGAGGTCGTCGGCTGGGTTGAGTCGCGGTTCAAGGCCTCCTACGCACCGATCATCGTTGTCGCCGAAGGCGCACTGCCTAAGGGCGGCCAGTTGGTCACCAAGGACGCCACCCTGGACTCCTTCGGTCACGTGAAGCTCTCGGGTATCGGCGAGTGGCTCGCTCAGCAGGTCGAGGCGCGCACCGGTCATGAGGCGCGCACCACTGTGC
>JBPCSY010000302.1:0-4505 GCA_051006695.1 Candidatus Nanopelagicales bacterium | reverse complement strand
GTGGTGGGCGATACCGGTGCCGCGGGTCTCGGTGAGGAACTCGGTGCGGAAGCCGATCAGGCCACGGGCCGGGACGATGTAGTCCATGCGCACCCAGCCGGTGCCGTGGTTGACCATCTGCTCCATGCGGCCCTTGCGAAGTGCCATCAGATGGGTGACAACGCCGAGGTAGTCCTCGGGGATGTCGACGCTCAGCCGCTCCATCGGCTCGTGCTTCTTGCCGTCGACCATCTTGGTGACGACCTGCGGCTTGCCGACGGTGAGCTCGAAGTCCTCGCGGCGCATCATCTCGACGAGGATCGCCAGCTGAAGCTCGCCTCGACCCTGGATCTCCCAGGTGTCGGGACGCTCGGTCGGGTTCATGCGGATCGACACGTTGCCGACGAGCTCCTGCTCGAGACGCTGCTTGACCATGCTGGCGGTGAGCTTCTTGCCGCTCTTGCCGGCCAGCGGTGAGGTGTTGATGCCGATGGTCATGGAGATCGACGGCTCGTCGACGGTGATGACCGGAAGCGCAATCGGGTTCTCGAGATCGGCGAGGGTCTCGCCGATGGTGATCTCGGGGATGCCTGCGACGGCGACGATGTCGCCGGGGCCGGCACTCTCGACCGGCACGCGGGTGAGGTTCTCGGTCATGAGCAGTTCGACGACCTTGGCACGCTCAGTGGTGCCGTCGGCCTTCATCCATGCGACCTGCTGGCCCTTCTTGATGGTGCCCTGGTGAACCCGGCACAGTGCAAGACGACCGAGGTACGGCGAGGCGTCGAGGTTGGTGACATGCACCTGAAGCGGCATAGCCGGATCGAACTTCGGCGCCGGCACGGTCTCGAGCAGGGTCTTGAACAGCGGCTCGAGGTTCTCCTCCTCGGGCATGCCGCCATCCTCGGGGCGCTTCAAGGATGCACGACCGGCCTTGGCCGAGGTGTAGATGATCGGGAAGTCGATCTGCTCCTCGGTGGCGTCGAGATCGAGGAAGAGCTCGTAGGCCTCGTCGACAACCTCGCCGATGCGAGAGTCAGGGCGATCCACCTTGTTGATGACGAGCACGACGGGCAGGCGCTTCTGCAGTGCCTTGCGCAGCACGAAGCGGGTCTGGGGCAGCGGGCCCTCGGATGCGTCAACGAGCAGCACGACGCCGTCGACCATTTCGAGACCGCGCTCTACTTCGCCACCGAAGTCAGCGTGACCGGGGGTATCGATGATGTTGAAGGTCACGCCACCGTCGGGAGCACCCGGACCGGTGTAGTGAACAGAGGTGTTCTTCGCGAGGATCGTGATGCCCTTTTCGCGCTCGAGATCCATGGAGTCCATGACACGGTCATTGACGTCCTGGTTCTCGCGGAAGGCACCCGACTGCCAGAGCATGGCGTCGACGAGGGTCGTCTTGCCGTGGTCGACGTGGGCAATGATGGCAACGTTGCGGAGATCTTCGCGTGAATTCACCCCACAACCTTACGGGCGCAAGCCAATATCACGTTAATCGCCCCATGAACAGGGGTTGAACTCAGGAATTCGACTACTGCGGGTTCTCTGCTCGATAGACAGCAACGACCGCATGGGCATGCCCGTGCCCCATCCCGTGGGTCTCCTTGAGGAAGGCCACCTGCTCCATATGAGCCTTGCCCTTGACCTTCTTCGGTTCCGTCATCCAGAAGTCGATGGGCTTGCCGTACTTCTTCTCGATAGAAGGGAAGTACGACTTCGGGCCAGTCACCTTCTCAGCCATTAAGTGTCCCCTTACTCATGGAGTCGACCAGGCGAGGTTACCTTCGACAATGCACGTTCGCCACGATGTTGAAAGTAGAATTTGACCATGGCAGCAGCACGGGGGAACACACAGCATGATCCGACCCAAGGTCGCAAAGCGGCCTACTTCGCTCGTAATCGAATCGCGCTACTGAAGGCTGCGCAGGCGGTGCTCGCGGAGCATGGCCCTGACGCCACCATCGATCAGTTCGCTGACGCGGCCCAGATCTCGATCAGCACGATCTACAAGCACTTCGAGAACAAGGACGCCCTCGTCGAGGCTGCTCTCATCACGGCCATGACCGCCTGGGAGGAATGGATGGCAGGAGTAATGGCCGAGGTCACTGATCCGCTTGAGCAGTTGGTCACGCCGATTCGGCTGTTCTTGCGCATGCGCACCACTCACCCGCGATACGCGCAGCTTGTCGCTCGCAATCTCGTAGCAGTCAGTACCCATACCCCGGCGCTGACGATGGGGATTCAGGCCCACGTCAAGCAACTTCTCAAGGCCGGAGTTCTCAAGATCGACAACCCCGAGCTTCGTCTGCGCAACCTCAGTGCAGTGATCTTCTCCGCGATGCAAGCCCAACTCGTTGATGCAAAGTCAAAGGACGCCGCCGCGGATCTTTCTGTCGAGATCGGCCTCGGCATGCTCGGGCTTACCCCCGCCAAGGCTCACAAGCTGATGACGGCGCCCTTGCCGAAACTCGAGCCAGCACCTGCTTCGTTCTGATCTCGCGTTAGGGGCGAACAGCCCACTGCCCCGAGGGAGTCCGGTAGAGCGAACCAGTGCACACGTAGCCGCCTTTACCGTCGTTCATCCACTGCGCCCACGAGGCGGCCCAGCCGCCTGCTGTTGCGCCGAGAGCCAAGCTATCGAGAACCCAACGTTCCACCAGTCGTGTAGACCGGCTGACGCACGCATACAAATCCGCCCGTTCCGCCGTTGGGCCATTGCTGCCAGCTCTTGCCCCACGACAGGTATTGAGAGCCGGAGAGTCCAGGCCAGTTCACCCAGTCAGGGGCATTTCCGAGACAACTCTCATCAGAGGCGATGGCATAAGCCTGTGAGACCGTCCGAGGAGCATCAGCGGCGAGTGACTCAACGACCTGGGGTGTCCACATCGCGATAGCGAGTGTCGGAAGGGTTCCGGCGTTGGTGAAGCCGCCCCCGACGATTAAGTTTCCGGACCTGTCCAGCGCAAGACTGTCGACTTCACCAGACAATCCATCACCAAGTGCAGACCACGCCGAGCCGTCCCAGAGTGCGATGTTCGAAGCCGAGACGCCACCCGCTTCGGTGAAATATCCGCCTACATAAAGCTGATCCTGACGGTCAACGGCAAGCGCATACGACACGCCGTCGAGTCCGTTTGCAGCACCGTCGCCTAGTGCCGACCAGGTGGAGCCATTCCACTTTGCTACGAAGTTCGTGGGAATTGCGTTTGAGTAGAGGAAACTTCCGCCGGCGTACAAGTTCCCCGAGGAATCAACCGCCAGAGCATTCACCGTGTCATCAAGTCCATCACCCAGAGCTGACCACGAAGCGCCATTCCACTTCGCCACATGCTGCGTGACACTTCGGGAGAAACTAAAGTCGCCACCTAAGTAGACGTTTCCCTGTCGGTCAGAAGTTAGCGCCGAGACGCTGGAATTTCTGTCGACGCCGAGCGCTGACCAGGCCGAGCCATTCCACATCGCCAGGGAATGTATTGGGACCCCTCCGGCACTGTTGAAGTATCCGCCCGCATAGAGATTCCCCGATGAGTCAATGGTCAGCGCAGATACCTGGCCATCCATTCCGGCACCGAGCGCACTCCAGGCTGATCCATCCCACTTCGCCACCCTGGACGCCGAGATTCCACCAATCTGAGTGAATGATCCCGAGACGTAGACCTCTCCAGATGAAGCCACAGCAATTGCATCGACCGCGCCCGACGGCATGGGAATTCCGAGCGTTGCCCACTCCTGTCCGTTCCATTGAGCAATACGCATGGGGCCAGGAGACCCGGAGGTACCGAACTGCCCACCTGCATAAATCTCGCCATTCGGGCCCACAGCCACCGCGCGGACGCCTCCACCGGCGAGGTTGCTCCCCAGGGCATTCCACCCGGTGGCCGCGAACGCCGAAGGCGCACTGATCGACTGAGCAAGGAGCGCAAGAGCAGCCACGGCAAACACGCCTGAGGTGCGACCGCCTCTGCGGGCATAGCTGCCGAGTCGGGTGTTCCGCAGGGCCACAGTCACGTCGGACCTCCAAAGCCACGTTGAATCGAATATCAAAAGGTTACTTCAACGTAGCAGGATTCCTTGCTTGTGTCACCCCATCGAGGGATAGGTCATGCAGAACGGCACAACGGGAAAAGCGGATCTGCTGGAATGTCAAGGACAGACCGAGTGCACAGAACTGAGTGAGGGGAATCCCTGAGCTAATTGAGAAAGGCCGAGAGTGAATCGAAGTAGCTCTCCATGCCCGCCTGCGCCTGCTCGGTCTGGCCCTCGGGCAGCTCGCCGAACTGGCTGAACCGCACCCACGTCAGATGGCCGCGCTCCTCGAAGCCGATCACGATGCGGTGGCTGGGCGTACTTTCAGAACTCGAATCCTCCTGTCAGCGCGCGAACTGCAGCAGCGCCACGATGATCGAGATGATAATCAGAACCAAGGCGGGCATGAGGTCCTTGCCGCCCTGCTTCGCGCGCACATGCGCGAGCACTGCGCCGAGGAAGTAGAGGACGAAACCGATGGCTGCGAGCTTGCC
>JBPCSY010000301.1:0-2701 GCA_051006695.1 Candidatus Nanopelagicales bacterium | reverse complement strand
CGGCGCCGAGCAGGAGCTCCTCGAGCGGGTCTCGGCGATCGTGGCCGAGCGGCATCGTGTCGCCGCCGCCCTGGCCGAGCTGGGCCTGCGCCCCGCGGACTCGGAGGCCAACTTCGTCTGGCTCGGCCTGGGGGAGCGCACGCTGGACTTCGCGGCCGCCTGCGAGCGGGCCGGCATCACCGTGCGGCCCTTCGACGGCGAGGGCGTGCGCATCACGATCGGGGAACCGGCGGCCAATGACAGGCTGCTGGCGATTGCCTCCGACTGGGTCAATTCCCGCTCCGCCTAGGCAGGGCGGGTGAGGCGTGTCTCACATCGGGCCAAGGGGATCTGGCCGATTTTGCCCTGTCGGGCGGGAGTATCCTCGTCCGCAGGCTTCACCTCTCTTTATCCCCTTTCGGAAGGCGTTATTCCCTCATGGCACGCAGCGGCAAGGTCACGGTCATCGGTGCAGGTTTCTATGGTTCGACGACCGCTCTGCGGCTCGCCGAATACGACATCTTCGAGACGGTCGTCCTGACCGACGTCGTCGACGGCAAGGCCGAGGGCCTGGCCCTCGACCTCAACCAGTCGCGCTGGATCGAAGGCTTCGAGACCAAGGTCGTCGGCCAGACCACCGGCCCGAACGGCGAGGGCTACGAGGTCATCGCAGGCTCCGAGATTGTCGTCATCACGGCAGGCCTTCCTCGCAAGCCCGGCATGAGCCGCATGGATCTCATCGAGACCAACGCGAAGATCATGCGCGCGGTTGCCGAGAACATCGCCAAGCACGCACCCGAGGCCGTCATCATCAACGTCGCGAACCCGCTCGACGAGATGACCGCCCTGGCCCAGATCGTCACGGGCTTCCCGTACGCCCGCGTCATCGGCCAGGCCGGCATGCTCGACACAGCGCGATTCACCCACTTCGTGGCCGAGAAGCTGAACGTCCCGGTTGCCTCCGTCACCACGCTGACCCTCGGTTCGCACGGCGACACCATGGTTCCCGTCGCGTCCGCCTGCAAGGTCGACGGCAAGCCGCTGTCCGATCTGCTCTCGGCTGATGAGATCGAGGAGCTCGTCGTCCGTACCCGCAACGGTGGCGCCGAGGTTGTCGCACTGCTCAAGACCGGCTCGGCGTACTACGCGCCGTCGGCAGCAGCTGCCCGCATGGCCAAGGCCGTGCACCTGAACTCCGGCGATGTCATGCCGGTCTGCGCATGGGTCGATGGCGAGTACGGCCTGTCGGGCGCGTACCTCGGTGTCGAGGCCGAGCTCGGCAAGGAGGGCATCCGCAAGGTTGTCGAGACTCCGCTGACCGCTGACGAGAAGGCACTTCTCGTCGAGGCCTACGAGGCTGTCAAGGCCAAGCAGGGCGACGTCAAGGACCTCTAAGTCTTTTCCGCAGCAGTACTTCTCAACAGAAGGTAGACACACGTGAGCAAGATCAAGGTAGAGACCCCGGTCGTCGAGCTCGACGGCGACGAGATGACCCGCATCATCTGGCAGTTCATCAAGGATGAGCTGATCGTCAAGTACCTCGACATCGACCTGAAGTACTACGACCTCGGCATCGAGCACCGCGATGCGACCGACGACCAGGTCACCATCGACTCGGCGCATGCGATCCAGAAGTACGGCGTGGGCGTGAAGTGCGCGACCATCACCCCCGACGAGGCACGTGTCGAGGAGTTCGGCCTGAAGAAGATGTGGAAGTCGCCGAACGGCACGATCCGCAACATCCTCGGCGGCGTGATCTTCCGCGAGCCGATCATCATCAGCAACATCCCGCGCCTGGTGCCGGGCTGGACCAAGCCGATCGTCGTCGGCCGTCACGCGTTCGGTGATCAGTACAAGGCCACCGACTTCAAGGTTCCCGGTGCCGGCAAGCTCACCATGACCTACACCCCGACCGATGGCTCGGCTCCGATGGAGTTCGAGGTCTTCGACTTCCCGGGTGCCGGCGTGGCCATGGGCATGTATAACCTTGACGACTCGATCCGCGACTTCGCTCGCGCATCTATGCGTTATGGCCTGAACCGCAAGTACCCCGTGTACCTGTCGACCAAGAACACGATCCTCAAGGCCTACGACGGCCAGTTCAAGGACATCTTCGCCGATGTCTACGAGAACGAGTTCAAGTCCGAATTCGAGGCTGCCGGCATTGAGTACGAGCACCGCCTGATCGACGACATGGTCGCAGCGGCCATGAAGTGGGAGGGCGGCTACGTCTGGGCATGCAAGAACTACGACGGTGACGTCCAGTCCGACACCGTCGCGCAGGGCTTCGGCTCACTCGGCCTGATGACCTCAGTGCTCATGACCCCCGACGGCCAGACCGTCGAGGCCGAGGCCGCCCACGGCACCGTCACCCGTCACTACCGCCAGCACCAGAAGGGCCAGCCCACTTCCACGAACCCGATCGCCTCGATCTTCGCGTGGACCCAGGGTCTGACCCACCGCGGTCGCATGGACGGCACCCCTGCCGTCTCGGCCTTTGCCGAGACCCTCGAGCGCGTGTGCGTCGAGACCGTGGAGGAGGGCAAGATGACCAAGGACCTCGCCCTGCTCATCAGCCGTGACGCCCCGTGGCAGACCACGCAGGAGTTCCTCGCCTCGATCGACGAGAACCTGCAGAAGGCGATGGCCTGACAGCACGACCTGCGTACGAAGCCCCGTCGGGAACGGCGGGGCTTCGTCGTGTCAGGCCCCGCCCATGGCC
>JBPCSY010000300.1:0-11648 GCA_051006695.1 Candidatus Nanopelagicales bacterium | reverse complement strand
AGCCCGGAGACATCCTGTGACGACTATTCCCGTGACCGACTACGGGCTTCCCGAGGGCTACACCCACGTCTACTCCGGCAAGGTGCGAGATCTCTACAGCACACCCGATGATCGCCTGCTCTTCATTGCCAGTGATCGCATCTCTGCCTATGACTGGGTGCTACCCACCACGATCCCCGATAAGGGACGCATCCTTACCAAGCTCTCGCTCTGGTGGTTCCAGACCCTCGAGGGTGTCGTGGCGAATCACCTCGAGACCACTGCTGTGCCGAAGTCGGTTGCAGGTCGAGCGATGATCTGCGAGCCGCTGGAGATGCTGCCTGTTGAGTGCGTCGTGCGCGGTTACCTCGCGGGCTCAGGGCTGGCCGACTACAAGGCCACCCGCCAGATCTGCGGCAACGGGCTTCCGCCGGGGCTTGTCGATGGATCACTGCTGCCTAAGCCGATCTTCACTCCGGCCACGAAGGCGGCCATTGGCGATCATGACGAGAACGTCACCTTCGACGAGGTCGTCATCACCATTGGCCAGGAAGAAGCCCAGGAGCTCAAGCGCCTGTCACTCGATATCTATCGTCGCGCCGATGCACTGGCGCATCAGCGCGGGCTGATCCTCGCTGACACCAAGTTCGAGTTCGGCTTCGGCACCACCGGCAAGAACAAGGGCAAGATCGTGCTCGCCGACGAAGTGCTCACCCCTGACTCCTCGCGCTACTGGCCCCTCGATCAGTGGGAGCCCGGTCACGCGCAGCCGTCGTTCGACAAGCAGTTCGTGCGCGACTGGCTCACCTCGCCGGCGTCCGGCTGGGACAAGAACTCCGATACCCCGCCGCCGCCGCTCCCTGACGAGATCGTCGAGAAGACTCGCGCCAAGTACATCGAGGCGTACGAGATCATGACCGGAGAGAAGTTCGAATGACCACCTGGCTGCTGACCGGAGGTGCCGGTTACATCGGTGCGCACGTGATTCGTGAACTCCAGTCCAGCGGTCGAAGTGTTGTCGTTCTTGATGACCTCTCCTCGGGCGTTCGTGACAACGTGCCCTCGGATGTTCCCCTGATCGTTGCGTCGGTCGCTGACCGCGACGCGGTCACGGCAGCACTGCGCGAGCACGAGGTTGATGGCGTCATCCACCTTGCAGCCAAGAAGGCAGCCGGCGAGTCAGTTCACATGCCGCTCTACTACTACGACGAGAACGTCAATGGCACTCAGTCGCTGCTGGCTGCCATGAACGAGGCGGGCGTCACGAATCTCGTCTACTCGTCTTCAGCAGCCGTGTACGGCACTCCCTCGACCAATCCGATCGCCGAGGATTGCGCCCTGAATCCCGAGTCTCCCTACGGCGAGACCAAGGTCATCGGCGAGTGGCTCGCACGTGGCATGGGCATCGCCCACGGTTTCTCCTGGGTTGCACTGCGCTACTTCAATGTCGCAGGTGCGGGCAGCGATGCTCTTGGCGATCGCAGCGTGAACAATCTCGTGCCCATGGTCTTCCGCGCCTTGAGCAATGGCGAGCGCCCGAAGGTCTTCGGCGACGATTACCCGACTCCGGACGGCTCGTGCATCCGCGACTACATCCATGTCGCCGACCTGGCTGCCGCCCATGTCGCTGCCGCGGCCCGATGCGAGACCGGAGGTCGCGCAGAGTCGTTCAATGTCGGCAGAGGCGAGGGTTCTTCCGTACTCGAGGTCATGGGCATGATCGGCGAGGTCATCGGCACCGACGTCAATGCCGAGATCGTTGGTCGCCGCGCCGGTGACCCGCCTGCCTCCTTTGCCGCGACCGCGAAGATCGAGCGCGAACTCGGATGGACCGCCACTCGCGACCTGCGCGACATGGTGACCTCGGCCTGGTCGGCCTGGCGTTCGCAGCATTCGTAGTCAGGATTCACACCGGTCACCAGCATCGACGGCCGTTTTCGAGACGATGTGAGCGCCGATAGACTGGAGTCCTTCCCCAGCCTTCTGCCTGCACTAGCAATGGAGAGCCCGTGGCCCGCGTCGTCGTCGACGTCATGCTCAAGCCGGAGATCCTCGACCCCCAGGGTCGGGCCGTCCAGGGAGCCCTCGGGCGTCTGGGCCTGTCGGGGGTCGCTGATGTCCGCCAGGGCAAGCAGTTCGTGATCCAGGTCGACGGTGATCTCACCGGCGATCGCCTGGCCCTCATGCACAAGCTCGCGGAAGAGCTCCTCTCCAACCCGGTGATCGAGAACTACTCGCTCACGGTCGAGGCTGACGCGTGAGCGCTCGCATCGGAGTCGTCACCTTCCCCGGCACCCTCGACGATCGCGATGCTGCCCGCGCGGTGCGCATCGCCGGTGGCGAGCCGGTCGAGCTGTGGCACGGTGACGACGACATCAAGGGTGTCGACGCGGTCATCCTGCCGGGCGGTTTCTCGTACGGCGACTACCTGCGCTGCGGCGCAATCTCGCGCTTCGCCCCGGTCATGAACTCGATCATCGACGGTGCAAAGGGCGGCCTGCCGGTCCTCGGCATCTGCAACGGCTTCCAGATACTGGTCGAGTCGCACCTGCTCCCCGGTGCGCTGATGAGAAATGAGTCGCGCCACTTCATCTGCCGCGACCAGAAGCTGCGTATCGAGAATGCGGACTCTATGTGGACCCGTGATTACTTCACGAATCAGGAGATCGTCGTGCCCCTGAAGAACGGTGAGGGTAACTACTTCGCCGATCCGGCCACGCTCGACATGCTCGAGGGCGAAGGACGCGTCGTTGCGCGCTACCTCGATGTGAACCCCAATGGCAGTGCGCGCGATATCGCGGGCATTCGCAATGAGCGCGGCAACGTCGTCGGCCTCATGCCCCACCCGGAGCACGCTGTCGAGTCGCTGACCGGCCCGACCACTGAAGGACTCCAGTTCTTCACCAGCGTCCTGACCTCACTTGTGAGCGCCTGATGACTGACACCGTTTCTGCCGCGCAGGCGCATCCCGAGGCTCCGCAGCCGTTCGCCGAGCTCGGCCTCAAGCCCGATGAGTACGAGCGCATTCGCGAGATTCTCGGCAGGCGCCCCACCTCCTCCGAGCTCGCGATGTACTCCGTCATGTGGAGCGAGCACTGCTCCTACAAGTCGTCGAAGGTGCATCTGCGCCAGTTCGGCGAGAAGGCTCCGAAGACCGACGCACTGCTCGTCGGCATCGGCGAGAACGCGGGCGTGGTCGACATCGGCGACGGCTGGGCCGTGACCTTCAAGGTCGAGAGCCACAACCATCCGTCGTATGTCGAGCCGTACCAGGGCGCAGCAACAGGTGTCGGTGGCATCGTGCGCGACATCATCTCGATGGGTGCACGCCCGCTCGCGGTGATGGATCCGCTGCGCTTCGGCCCGCTGGATGCGCCCGATACCCGCCGCGTGCTGCCGGGCATCGTCAGCGGCATCGGTGGATACGGCAACTGCCTGGGCCTGCCGAATATCGGTGGTGAGGTCGTCTTCGATTCCACCTATCTCGGTAACCCGCTGGTGAATGCGTTGTGTGTCGGCTCGATGCGTCACGAGGACATCCACCTCGCGAGTGCCAAGGGTGTCGGAAATCTTGTTGTCCTGTATGGCGCACGCACGGGTGGCGACGGCATCGGCGGCGTGTCTGTTCTCGCCTCCGAGACCTTCGATGCTGACGGGCCCGCGAAGCGCCCGAGCGTGCAGGTCGGCGATCCGTTCATGGAGAAGCTGCTGATCGAGGCCACTCTCGAGGTTCTGCACGCAGGTCTCGTCGAGGGCATTCAGGATCTCGGTGGCGCAGGTATTTCGTGCGCGACGAGTGAGCTCGCCTCGAATGGTGACGGCGGCATGCATGTATGGCTCGATCGCGTGCTGCTGCGCGATCAGACTCTCTCGCCGGAAGAGATCCTGATGAGCGAGTCGCAGGAGCGCATGTGCGCGATCGTGACTCCGGCCAAGCTCGACGAGTTCATGGCTCTGATCAAGAAGTGGGACGTTGAAGCAGTCGTGATCGGTGAGGTGAACTCCTCAGGTCGGCTCACCGTCGACTGGCATGGGGAGCAGATCGTCGATGTGCCGCCGCGCAGTGTTGCTCACGACGGCCCGATTTACGAGCGCCCGTACCACCGCCCATCGTGGCAGGACGCACTCCAGGCCGACACGCCTGATTCGCTCCCGCGCCCTGCTGATGGTGAGCAGTTGCGAGCGACTCTGATCAACCTCATCGGCGCCCCGAACCTCGCATCGAAGTCGTGGATCACCGATCAGTACGACCGTTACGTGCTCGGCAATACGGTGCTCGCACAGCCCGAGGATGCCGGCATGATTCGTGTCGACGAGAGCACCGGCCGTGGCGTCGCAATCTCCACGGATTGCAACGGTCGATACGCGAAACTCGATCCCTACAACGGCGCCAAGCTCGCACTCGCCGAGTCGTACCGAAATGTTTCCGTTGCAGGTGCGAAGCCGTTGGCCGTGACCAACTGCCTTAATTTCGGATCGCCTGAGGATCCCGAGGTCATGTGGCAGTTCTCCGAGGCCTGCCGCGGCCTCGCCGATGGCTGCCTCGAACTCGGCGTTCCGGTGACGGGCGGCAATGTGTCGTTCTACAACCAGACCGGCGACACCGCGATCCTCCCGACGCCTGTCGTGGGCGTGCTCGCGGTGATCGAGAATGTCGACAAGCGCACTCCGATGGCATGGTCGGCACCCGGGCAGATCGTCTACGTGCTCGGCGATACCCGTGACGAATTCGCGGGTAGCGAGTGGGCGCATCACGTGCACGGTCACCTCGGCGGCCTTCCGCCGGTCGTTGATCTTCAGCGTGAGCGCGTGCTCTCCGAGGTGCTGGTGGCCGCATCGCTGAACGGCATCGTGGCTGCGGCACATGACATCTCGGACGGCGGCATCGCAATCACGTTGACTGAGATGGCGCTGAAGTCAGGCATTGGCGTCAAGGTTTCAGTCCCGGCCGATCTCGATCCGTTCGTCTTCTGCTTCGCCGAGTCCACCGGCCGCGCGATTGCGGTCGTGACCGCGGCACATGAGGCAGCCTTCGTCGCCTCCTGCGCCTCGTCAGGCCTGCCGGCGACGCGACTGGGCGAGACCGGTGGCGACGCGGTAGAGATCGTGGGCCAGTTCAGTGCCCCGATTGCTGACCTGCGCCGTTCGCACGAGGCCACCATCCCGGCGATCTTCGCGAGCTGACGTGATCCCCGAGGAAGTACGGGGAGTTCGGGTTGCCTACCTGGAGGGCAGGGTTCCCGATCGTCTCGAGGCCAAGGCGGCCGTGAAGGCGGCCCTGGCGGCCCTCGTCGAGCGGGCACCGGGGCGCAGTGTCGAGGTGCGGATTCCGCCGTTCGCTGCCGTGCAGGCGGTCGCCGGGCTGACCCATCGCCGAGGTACCCCCGCTGCGGTCGTGGAGATGGACGCGGCGACCTTCCTGGCCTTGGCCTGTGGTGATCTCACCTGGCAGCAAGGGGTATCAGCCGGCCGCGTGCATGCCAGCGGCGAGCGGTCGGATCTCTCTCAATGGCTGCCGCTCTACGACTGACCGGGCTACGGATTTCGTCGTCGTGATTTCCGCCAAGTAACGAGTTCATTCCCTTTTCTCGCCATAGCGCGCGAATTCGCGCCTCCTCGTTAGGGTTGCGTCGTGTCCTCAGCAATCCGCGTGCGCGACCTCCGACGCACCTTCGGTTCCGTCGTAGCGGTCGATAATGTCAACCTCGATGTCATCGACGGCGAGTTCCTGACCCTCCTCGGGCCCTCCGGCTCTGGTAAGACGACGGTGCTGCGCATGATCGCCGGATTCGAGCGGCCCGATGCCGGCACGATCGAGCTCGCGGGTGCCGATGTCACCCATTCACCGCCTTACTCACGTGATGTAAACACCGTCTTCCAGGACTACGCGTTGTTCCCTCATATGACCGTCCTCGAGAACATCGAATACGGCTTGCGCGTGAAGAAGGTGCCCAAGGCCGAGCGTCGTGCCCGCGCCATGGAGGCGCTCGTGGACGTGCGCCTGGCTGATCTCGGTGATCGCGCGCCGTCGCAGCTCTCGGGCGGCCAGCGCCAACGCGTGGCCCTTGCCCGTGCTCTCGTGAATCGCCCGAAGGTGCTCCTGCTCGACGAGCCGCTGGGCGCGCTCGACCTCAAGCTGCGCGAGCAGATGCAGGTCGAGCTCAAGGCGATCCAACGTGACGTCGGCATCACTTTCGTCTTCGTGACTCATGACCAGGACGAAGCGCTGACGATGTCAGATCGCATCGCGGTGTTCAACGAGGGACGCATCGTGCAATTGGGCACGCCTGCCGAGATCTACGAGTTCCCTGCGTCAGAGTTCGTGGCGGGTTTCGTGGGCACGTCGAATCTGCTGCGGGATGAGACTGCGCGCGCGGTGCTCGGTACCCACGGCACCTGGTCGATCCGGCCGGAGAAGATCCGCATCGCGCCAGCCGGAACTGCAGCGGTCGAAGGCGAGCGCGCAGTGGCCGGAACAGTCCGCGAGGTGATCTACGTGGGCATGTCGACCCGCATGGTCATCGACCTCGCACCCGGGGGCACGCTGGTGGCCGTCGAGCAGAACTCCGGCAGGAATGCCGAGCAGCGCCAGTCCATGCGTGGTGAGAGTGTCACGCTGCTCTGGAGCACCGAGCACGAGTACTCCGTCAGCTGACTCGCCATCCGGCGGGTCAATCGGTAACCAACAGAAGGAGGCGTAGATGCATACAACGCGTCTACTCAAGATCGCGGCGGTGAGCGCGAGCGCAATGCTGCTCGTCGCAGCCTGCGGCGGAAGCTCGAGCAGCAGCTCGAGTGGCGCATCTGGATCCGCGTCGGAGGGTGCAGCTGCGCCCGAGACACCAGGCGGCGCCGCGTACGCAGGCCCTGTCGGCGAGGGCGAGGGCCAGGTCAACGTGCTCGCATGGCCGGGCTACGTCGAGAACGGCTCGACCGATCCGGCAGTCGACTGGGTCACCGGCTTCGAGAAGGAGACCGGCTGCAAGGTCAACGTCAAGACCTTCGGCACCTCAGATGAGGCTGTCAAGTTGGTGCAGGGTGGCGGCTGGGACGTCGTCTCGGCCTCCGGTGATGCCACGCTGCGCCTGATCTACGGCGACAACGTCCAGCCTCTCAATGCCGATCTCGTGCCGAACTATGCGGACGTGTTCGAGGATCTCAAGCTCCAGTCCTTCAACAGTGTCAACGGTGTTCCGTTCGGCGTTCCGCACGGCCGCGGTGCCAACCTGCTCATGTGGAACACCGACAAGGTCACCACTCCGCTCGATTCGTGGGCCGTGACCTTCGATGCCGACTCGCCCTACAAGGGTGCGGTCACCGCGTACGACTCGCCGATCTTCATCGCTGACGCCGCCGTCTACCTGATGGCGACCCAGCCCGAGCTCGGCATCACTGATCCCTACGCACTCGACAAGACGCAGTTCGATGCGGCGATCGCCCTGCTCGAGCAGCAGAAGGAGCTCGTAGGCGAGTACTGGTCGGATTACACGAAGGCGATTCAGGCCTTCAACTCCGGGACCACTGCGGTCGGCACTTCCTGGCAGGTGATTGCCAACCTGGCCAAGGCTGAGGGCGGCAAGGTCGAGGCCGTCAAGGCCAAGGAAGGCGCAACCGGCTGGTCCGACACGTGGATGATCACCAAGGACACGCCGAATATCAACTGTGCCTACAAGTGGGTCAATCACATCGTCTCGCCCGAGGCCAACGCCGCTGTCGCGGAGTGGTTCGGCGAGGCACCGGCTAACGCCAAGTCCTGCGCGCTCACTGCCGACAAGGATCACTGCGCGACCTTCCACGCCGGCGAGGCCGACTACTGGACGGACGTCTACTACTGGAACACGCCCACCACGGCGTGCCTGGACGGACGTACCGACGTGCAGTGCATTCCCTACAGCGAGTGGGGCACCGCATGGAGTGCACTGCGCAGCTAATGCTGTGCAGGGCATAGATATGCAGGTGTAGAGGAGAGACGTGACGACCACGACCGCCACCCATCGGGGCTTTTGGTACAGGCATCCCGGGCTTCGCCTGGGCGGCCTGCTCACTGCCCCGATGGCGTGGTTGGTCGTGGTCTATCTCGGCTCACTCGCCGCGCTGTTCCTCACTGCGTTCTATCAGATCGACGACTTCACCGGTCAGGTCGTGAAGACCTTCACGCTGAAGAACTTCACCACCTTGTTCACCACCTCGGCGTATTACGAGTCGGTGTTCCGCACCATCTCGATCGCACTGCTGGTGACAGTGCTGTGCCTGGTCATCGCACTTCCGCTGGCCTTCTTCATGGCTCGCGTTGCCCCTCGCCACTGGCGCCCGCTCATGGTGGCACTGGTGCTCACGCCGCTGTGGGCCTCGTACCTCGTCAAGGTGTACGCGTGGCGCGCGATGCTGCAGCCGGAGAGCGGCGTACTCGCCTGGTTCCTGAATCCACTCGGGCTCGATGGCCCGGGATACGGGTACCTCGGCATCGTGATCACGCTGACCTACCTCTGGCTTCCGTACATGATCCTGCCGATCTACGCGGGGCTCACTCGACTGCCTGACTCGATGCTCGACGCCTCTGCAGACCTAGGTGCGCACTCCGGTCGAACCTTCCGAAGCGTCGTCGTGCCACTGATCTTCCCGTCAGTCGTAGCCGGTTCGATCTTCACGTTCTCGCTGAGCCTGGGCGACTACATCACCGCCCAGATCGTGGGTGGCAAGGTGACAATGCTCGGAAACGTCGTGCAGCAGACCTACGTGACCAACCTGCCTTTCGCTGCGGCAGTGGCCACTCTTCCGGTCGTGATCATCGTGCTGTACTTGCTCGCCGTGCGTAAGTCCGGCGCCCTGGAGAACGTGTAGCTGCCATGACACTCTCACGCGGAACCAAGATCCTGTTGGGCCTCTTCGCCCTCCTTGCCGGCGCGTTCATCTACGTGCCGCTCGCTATCATCCTGATCAACTCCTTCAGCGTCGACAATTCATTGACCTGGCCGCCGAGCGGTTTCACGACCGAGTGGTGGGGCAAGGCCGCGGTCAACCCCGGCATCCGCGAGGCGCTGGTGACGAGCATCATCGTCGCGCTCTGCGCAACCGCGATCGCAATCGTCCTCGGCCTGCTCATCGCCCTGGCGATCTCGCGCTACCGCTTCTTTGGCCGTGAGTCGATCTCGCTACTGATTGTCCTGCCCATCGCGCTTCCGGGCATCGTCACCGGCATCGCGCTGAACAACGTGTTCACGTCGTATCTCGGCGGACTCACCCTGATCACCCTGATCGTCGCGCACGCGACCTTCTGCATGGTCGTGGTCTACAACAACGTGCTCGCCCGACTGCGCCGGATGGGTGGCAGTGTCGAGGAGGCCTCCGCCGACCTCGGGGCAGGTGGCTGGACAACTTTCCGACTGGTGACCTTCCCGCTGATGAAATCGGCCATCCTGGCCGGCGGCCTGCTTGCCTTCGGGCTGTCCTTCGACGAGATCATCGTCACGACCTTCACCGCCGGACCGGGCATCACGACCCTGCCGATCTGGATCTACCAGAACCTCTTCAGGCCTAACCAGGCCCCGATCGTGAACGTGGTGGCCGCTGCCCTGGTGATCGTGAGCGTCATCCCGATCTACATTGCCCAGAAGTTCGGCGACGATGACGAGCGTGCTGGCGGAGTCATCTGATCTATCCCGTATCCTTGTCCCGTGGCGCGAGGCGATGGACTTCTGAACCATGACCTCCTTCCCGGCGATAAGGGCCCCCAGGACGCCTGTGGCGTATTCGGGGTCTGGGCGCCCGGCGACGAGGTTGCCAAACTCACGTACTTCGGTCTTTACGCACTGCAGCATCGCGGCCAGGAATCAGCCGGAATCGCGGTCAGCGACGGCAGTCACATCCTCGTCTACAAGGACATGGGGCTCGTCTCGCAGGTGTTCACCGAGGCCAGCCTCGAATCGCTGAAGGGTCACGTGGCCATCGGTCACACCCGCTACTCGACCACGGGTGCCAGTGTCTGGGAGAACGCTCAGCCGATCCTGCGTTCCACGGCTACCGGTCACCTGGCCCTCGGTCACAACGGCAACATCACCAACACGCGCGAGCTTGCGACGCGCCTGGCAACGCTGGCCGGCAGCTCCGGCGAACTGCCGCTCGGCGAGGCCGTCGCCACCAATGACACCGATGTGCTGACCGCGCTGATCGCCGTGCATCCAGATCTCAGCATCGAGGCAGCGGCGATGCTCGAACTGCCGAATGTTCGCGGCGCTTTCTCCCTCGTCTTCATGGATGACGATGCGCTGTACGGTGCTCGTGATCCGCAGGGCATTCGCCCGCTGGTGCTCGGTCGACTCGAACGCGGCTGGGTGATCGCCAGTGAGACAGCTGCCCTGGACATCGTCGGCGCTGCGTTCGTTCGCGAGGTCGAGCCGGGTGAGCTCATCTGCATCGACGAGCACGGCCTGCGTTCCCAGCGCTTTGCAGAGGCCAAGCCCAAGGGATGCCTCTTCGAGTACGTCTACCTCGCCCGCCCCGACACCTCGATTGCCGGCCGCAGCGTGCAGGTCTCTCGTGTCGAGATCGGCCGAGAGCTGGCTCGTGAGCATCCGGTCGAGGCAGACCTCGTTATCCCGGTGCCCGAGTCCGGGCGTTACGCGGCCATCGGCTACGCGCAGGAATCCGGCATCCCCTTCGCCGAGGGCCTGGTGAAGAACGCGTATGTCGGACGCACCTTCATCCAGCCCTCGCAGACCATTCGCCAGCTAGGCATTCGGCTGAAGCTGAACCCGCTCCGCGAGGTCATCGCAGGTCAGCGTCTGGTCGTTGTCGATGATTCCATCGTGCGCGGCAACACGCAGCGAGCTCTCGTGCGCATGCTGCGTGAGGCCGGCGCGAAGGAAGTTCACGTGCGCATTAGTAGCCCGCCGGTCAAGTGGCCCTGCTTCTACGGCATTGACTTCGCTACGCGTGCCGAACTCGTGGCCAATGGCCTCACTGTTGATGAGATCTGCACGTCGATCGGCGCCGACTCCCTCGGCTACGTCGATCTCGACATGCTGGTTAAGACCACGACCATTCCCAAGGACAACCTCTGCCGCGCCTGCTTTGACGGTATCTACCCGGTTCCGATCCCCGAGGCTCAGCAGGCCGTGGGCAAGCAGGTTCTCGATGGGATCGAGCGTCGCGTGGTCGATGCCGAGGGCGTCACGAACATCGTTGCCGGTGGCGCACTCGATGCCCTGGAACGCCCATGAGCGGGGCGTCCTACGCTGCCGCTGGTGTCGATGTCGAGGCAGGTGAGCGCGCGGTCGCGCTGATGCGCGCATCGGTTGCAGCAGCGCAGCGCCCTGAAACCGTGGGCAGCTTCGGCGGATTCGCCGGACTCTTCGACGCCTCGGCCTTGACGAAGTATCGCAAGCCTCTGCTGGCGACCTCCACCGATGGCGTGGGCACGAAGGTCGCTGTCGCGCAGGCCCTCGACATACACAACACGGTCGGTATCGATCTTGTTGCGATGATCGTCGACGATCTCGTGGTGTGCGGGGCCGAGCCGCTGTTCCTCACTGATTACATCGCCACGGGTTCCGTCGTTCCTGAGCGCATCGCCAACATCGTTGCGGGCATCGCTGAGGGTTGCCGCCAGGCCGGCTGCGCACTCCTCGGTGGCGAAACAGCCGAGCATCCCGGCCTGCTCGGGCCACATG
>JBPCSY010000299.1:0-5130 GCA_051006695.1 Candidatus Nanopelagicales bacterium | reverse complement strand
CTTTTAGGGGCGGCGGCTTGCGTGGTGGGGATGGTATCCCTCGGCGCTTTCATAGCTCACACATTACTTTTTGGAGGTACGACATGGATATGGATGCTGATGTATGGGTAATCATTTTCTGCGTGATCTGCATCGGGGTACTGATGTACACGGGAATCTAAAAACTTGAGTAAAACCCTTGTGTAATATGTCAAGTTATAGTATAATAATGGTGTGGTAAAGCAAGCAGTCAATCACGTTAAATACAAGTTCATCTAGTCATGAGGAGTAATACCATGGAACTACAGAAACCGCAGCACATCACCTCGCTGGCAACCGCTGGCATTCTAGTCTCAGTCGAAGTTAACGTCTGGTCAGCGACGAAGCAGGACAGGGAAATCTCACACGAAGTTACAACAGCTAAGAAAGCGGACGATAACGCCGGGCGTTTCGTCAAGAACCTGCTGGCTGACAACGCGCTACACAAAGACCTGCTGAACTACCGGCAGACTGTTTACAACTGGATGAAGCGCCGTACGTTCGATTGGAACAAATCGCAGTCATACTTGCCCGCTACATCATTGCCGCGCTTCATGGAAGAGTATTACAAGCATGAGACAGAGTTCAGTGACAAGTTAGAGAAGTTCCTCGCTGAATACAACACCATCGTGTCTAACATGGCGTTCAAGCAAGGTCAGATGTTCAACAGGGATGACTATCCTACAGTGGATCAGGTGAGAAACAAATTCGGGATGCGGCTGTACCGTTACGAGGTTCCGGTAGGCGACTTCCGCTGCCAGATCAGTCAGGACTTGGCTGACGAGATGAACGAGCACTACACCAAGCAAGCACAAGACATCGTGCAAGGCATTCTTCAGGATCAGAAAGATAGACTCATCGACGTTATGCAGAGTCTCACGCACTGCTGTGGCTATGACGAGTACAAGGGGAAAGACGGTGAGACCAAGCACAAGAAGCGCAAGATATATGAAGGCACTGTCGAGAAAGCTAAAGAATACTGCAATGACTTCAGAAGTTTTAACCTCACAGGAGACACTGAACTCTTTGAGGTTATTGACGAACTATCAATTGCACTGCGGGGGGTCGATGCCGACATGCTTCGAGAATCTGATGCCACGCGCCATTCAGTCAAGGAGAGTGTGGATTCAATTCTGTCTAGGTTTGCCCCGAGGGGGTAGGTCATGAGCGCGATTAATCACGTATGGGAGAACCCAGTGAAAATACAATCCAGAGAAGAAATAATAGAAGACAAGCTACGCCATGTAGTAGGACGGCTTGAACGTATGGAGAGAGTGGGCGAGAAAGATTACCTGCAACTCAACCCGGTAGAAGCTACCGCACTGTCTATCGTACTGAAGGAAAAAATAGCGGAGCTAACCATGAACCGCTATTCAACCGAGCGTGAGCAGAGAGAGTTAGCCATGGCGCATCAAGCGCAATTGTTTGCGCAACGTGGTGGGGGTATGGCGCAAGCCATCCAGTCGGGACAAGTGTACGCCGTAAGTGTAGGCGGCGGGGGTAGTGGCGGGGGGCAGGGAGGCAACAACGGTTCTGGCTACTATCCTCCTCCGTCAGGTAAGCCTGTTAAGAAACCATGGTGGAAGCCATGAATACCAACTTACCGTCAGATGAAGAACTACTTAGAGGAGCGATTGATAAGATAAGGAGGAAAGAGTATGGACAGCTAACAGATTGGGAACATGCAGCAGTTATGTTTGCAGTAGAACGTGCAGTTGTAGAGTACACAATGAACCGGTATGCCAATAACGGCTATCCGGATTTATATTACAAATGAAAGGAAACAAACCATGTCTAAAGTTAACTTCACCGATACCGTCAGCATCGAACAACTCGTCTCGATGATACCCATCCTTTCTGCGACCAGCGAGGACAATGAGACTCATACGACACCGATCATCGTATCCGAGCCGGGCTGCGGCAAGACATCGATTCTTAAGGAGATGAAGAAGAATCTAGGCGACGAGTATGACTACATCTACGTTGACTGCCCGTCGAAAGACTTGATGGATATTGCCGCTGCTATCCCTAACCATGCAGACAAGACTCTGGATCAGTACATCGGTTCGCTGTTCATGATCGACTCACCGAAGCCTAAAGTCATCATGCTTGACGAGGTGTTCAAGGTTCCCAAGATCATGGGCGTTATGTTCACCCGTCTGATGTTGGAGCGTTGTGTAGGCGACAAGGCGCTGCCCGTTGGATCGATGGTGTTCGGTACATCTAACAACTCAAGCGATGGCGTGGGCGACCACATGCAAGCGCACCAAGGTAATCGTGTTTGCATCAGGCGTATGCAGAAGCCTGATTGGAAAGCGTGGAATGCGTGGGCTACAGACAATGGAATTTCTAGCACCATCCGTGCGTGCGTGGCTATGAATACGCGGTTCCTTGCGAGCTACCTTGACGGTGGACAGGATGATAATCCGTACATCTTTAACCCAGAGCGTCCTAAGCAATCTATCTCTTTCGTGTCGCCTCGCTCGCTTGCTAAGTCTGATCGTGTCGTGCGTAACCGTAACGTGTTCGGCATGGAGGCAACCAAGGTTGCGTTAGCTGGCATTGTCGGCGAGGCTGCGGCATCCCAGATGAGTGTCTTTATCGAAATGGAGAAGCAAGTTATCCCGACGAATGAAGTTATCAAGTCACCGGAGGGTGTCCCTGTACCGACAGAGATTGCTGCGCTTTGCATCATGATGTTCAACGCAGTGGACGACATTACTACACAAGATGAGTTGACTGCTTACATGAAGTTTATGCAACGCATTAAGTCTTCCGAGATGGAGAGCATCTTCTTCACCATGTTGATGTCTAACAGCAAGACCACGAAACTCGCCTCGAACAACGAGACGATTAAGAAGTGGGTCACAGAGAACTACAAACTGCTATGAGTAAATTCGACGAACTAGAAACTTTATTCACAGCGCGTAATAACGCAGGGGATTGGTATACAAAACATTGTGCTGAACTGCAATTTCTCATAGACCATAAATACTACACACTACCAATCGCCGCTGCCTACAACGCTGGTTTTCAAGAAGCTACCAAAAAAGTGAGGAATGAATCATGTCATATCTTACAGACGAAGAACGATTGAAGAAGCAGCACATTGTGCTGATGCGTAACCCTGAGACTGCGCTGTACTCAGGCGTCATTATGATGGTCGAGTCTCATGTAGTAGACGATGTACCGACAGCGTACACCGATGGGGTCAACAAGAAGTACGGCCGCAAGTTCATGCAGAACCTTGACGATGAAGAAGTGCGCGGCCTGATCCTTCATGAGAATTTGCATGTGATGCTGATGCACATTCCGAGACATAAAGACTTGATGAGAGAGAATCCTATCCTAGCCAATATTGCTATGGACTTGGTGGTTAACGATATCATCATGAACTTGGAGGACAAGAAGCTGTGCAAGCTGCCCAAGGGTGGTGTGTATGACGCTGCGTTCCATGGCTGGTCTGTTCGTGAGATATACAACAAGCTGAAGAAGGACAACCCTCACATCAAGCCGAAGAAGGTACTGGTTTCAGCGGGGGGTGGGGAGGGGGACGAAGATCAAAACTCAGACTCCGGTTCAGGTGAAGGTGAAGAAGTAATTAACATCAACGGCAAGAAGCACAAGGTCGGTAACGGCGACGAGCATGACGCTGGTGGTGATGGCGCTCCGAAAGACGAGCAGTCCATGAAAGAACTTGAGGAGAGCATTAACCGTGCTATCCGAGAGGGCGGGATGCTGGCTGGCAGGCTAGGCGCTAAGGTTCCACGACAGATAGAGCAGTCATTGGACAAACCTATCGATTGGAAGGCAGCCCTTCGTGACTTCATCACTACATCTATCAAGGGCAAGGATGAGTTGACTTGGCGTAGGTTTAGGCGCGATCTGTTGTCCAACGACATACTTGCACCTAGCGACGAGAGCGAGACGATGAGCGAGATCATCGTAGCCATCGATACATCTGGCTCAATAGATCAGGAGATGATAGGGAAGTTTGCGTATCAGCTGCAACTCATCTGTGATACTTGCCAGCCTGAGAAGGTGCGCGTTCTGTGGTGGGATACACAGGTGCATGGTGAACAAGTATTGCCGGGCGACAGTCCAGACATCAGGCATCTGTTAAAGCCCATGGGTGGCGGGGGTACTCACGTGTCATGCGTCAGCGCGTACGTCAAGGCTAACAAGCTAAAGCCTGATTGCATCGTAGTGTTCACTGATGGTTACGTGGAGAGCGATGTCAAGTGGGACATATCCGTAGATACTCTTTGGCTTGTTACACAGAATGAACGGTTTACTCCGCCAAAGGGTAAGAAAGTCTTCGCTACAGTTAATGGTTAACGAGGGGGAGAAACGATGAGCATAGAGACAATGAAGCTGGCGCTGGAGGCGTTGGAAGATTTACAGGTTTACCCGGCGTGTTACATACATGAAAACATAGACAAAATCCCTAAGGCGCAAGCTAAAGAAGAATTTGACCAGTCAGAAAAAGCCATCACAGCCTTACGCGCCGCCATTGAGCAAGCAGAAAGTCAGGAGCCGGTGGCGTGGGGCATTGCAAACACGCGGCCAACTGAAAAGAATCCATTAATGACAGTCATGCTGGATAAGCCAGAGCCGTCACATTTGGTTGTGCCACTCTACCCCGCACCACCACAACACCTACTAGACGAAGCTAAAGAGCAAGGCCGCAAAGAGGAGCGTGCACTGTGGGAGATGGCAAGGCTTGGACAGGAGATTGAGCAGGAGCCGGTGGCAACCTTGTTTGGTTCTTTGCCTGTTTATGACGTAGCCCATAAACAAAATCCGGTGGCGTGGAGAACTTTTGATGGTGAGGGCGGTTACGAATACCGCGACTATGACATGAATGAGGATTACGACGAACTCTGGGCGCAACGTAACCCAAACCATAAAGGGTGGGTTGAGCCGCTTTATTCAGACCCGACACCCTGCCAGACATGTGAAGCCTTAGCCCGTACGGTAATGATGGATCAAACATCCCACGACACCGCACCACCACAGCGCGACTGGAGATGGCTGACGGATGAGGAAATATATGAAGCCGTTGAAACTTCAAATAGCGTTTTAGTTATAGATATGGCTCACGCCATCGAA
>JBPCSY010000298.1:0-6745 GCA_051006695.1 Candidatus Nanopelagicales bacterium | reverse complement strand
GTCGAGCTCGATGTCACTGACTTCGTCGACCTGGAGATCCTGCGCTCCGCGCTGACCAAGGCGGCATTCGATGACACCGAACTTCGCGAGCAGACCTGGAATCCGATGGCCTGGAATCCGGGCACATCACTTCACCTACTGCTGTCGCGTGACTTCGCGCCACTCACCGATCGGTTGACCAGCGCTATCGGCCGCCTCAGCGACATACCGCGGTTCCTCGCTGATGCCCGCGAGACCTTGCAGGAGATGCCGCAGATTCACGTCGAGACGGCCATCGCGCAGTTCGCCGGTGCCCGAGGGCTCATCGAGGGTCAGCTCGCCCCGCTGCTTGCCGAGAACGGCATGCGCAGTGAGGCATCCGACAAGGCCATCGCTGCCATTGATGACTTCACCGCCTGGCTCGGTGAGCAACTCCCGGTGTCACGCAAGGATCCGCGGCTGGGGGAGCGCCTCTACTCAGCAGTCCTCTGGCATCGGCTCGATGACGGCACCACGCCCGGCTCCTTGCTCGAGGATGCGCACTCCAATCTCGATCTCGTCAGCGAGCAAATTCGAGAAGTTGCCTGCGAGTATCTCGGAGATAGCGGCCGCGATGTCGTAGAGCGTGCACTGGCTCAAGTGGCCAGCGATTTCCCGGTCACCAATGACACAGTTCTCGCGCTAGTCGAAGCGGCGAATACTCGATCCCGCGATTTCGCCATCGCTGCCGACCTCGTCTGGGTTCCGGAGATCGATATGCGCGTAATCGAGATGCCCGAGATCCATCGCGGTGTCGCCGTCGCCTACTGCGATGCGCCAGGCCCGCTCGAGACCGCACCCGTGCCGACCTTCGTTGCCGTGTCTCCGACACCTGCTGACTGGTCGGCCGGGCGCATCGACTCCTTCTATCGCGAGTACAACGGCGTGCAGTTGCACGACCTCACCATTCACGAGGCCTTCCCCGGGCATGTCTTGCAGCTCGCGCATGCTCGTGCCCTCAAGGCCGCATCACCGGTGCGGAAGTTCGGCATGAGTGGAGTCTTCGTCGAAGGCTGGGCGGTCTACGCCGAGCAACTGATGATCGATCGCGGCTACACGCCCACCGATGATCCGCGCTCAGCTCTCGCTATTCGCCTTCAGCAGCTCAAGATGCAGTTGCGCATGACCATCAATGCCATCCTCGATGTCGG
The DNA here is from genome assembly GCA_051006695.1 of Candidatus Nanopelagicales bacterium. GTDB lineage: Bacteria > Actinomycetota > Actinomycetes > S36-B12 > S36-B12 > CAIKZY01. Next base: position 5,576 of record JBPCSY010000298.1, on the reverse strand, counting down.
CGTGCATGCGGGTGACATGACCGAAGACGAAGGCCTCGCGCTCATGCGCGATCGCGGCTTCCAGGAGGAGGGTGAAGCAGTCGGCAAGTGGCGCCGTGCATTGCTCACGTCAGGCCAGCTGCCGACCTACTTCGTCGGCTACAAGGCCGTCACCGAAATTGCCAACGACCTACGTGTGCTTCACTCCGACTGGAGTGACCGACAGGTGCACGACCTCATGCTCAGCCAAGGGTCGCCGGCACCGAGGCACCTGCGCACCCTGCTGGGCATCTAACGGGATGGTCTCTGTCGAAAGAGAGAAGTTCTGATTGAGGTTCACTCTGTCCGGTGGTAGGCGCATACTTAGAGTATGCGTCGATTCCTGGTCACTGCAGTGGCCGTCAGTGTTCTCGCGAGCTTGAGCGTCTCGGAATCCCAGGCGGCGGTGAGCCAGGCCGCTGTCGGGCGTGCACCCTCCGCAGTCACGGCATCGGGTACGCCCCTGCAGATTCTTGCCAGCACGCCGGTAGTGCCATCCCTGCGCGTGGGTTATAAGTCCGGACTCTTTCCGAATCTCGCGTCAACAGTCAAGGACTCTCGGGGGTGCACTCTTCGTAACCAGATGCTCATCAAGCTGGCTGCACGAAAGCCGCGCGTGGGCGGCGGCTGCCGGCTTTCTGGCGGTCTTTGGCTCGCCGATTTCGGAAAGACCCGCATCACAACTTCTTCCAAGGTCCGACTCAGCAAACTCGTTCCTGACGTATATGTCTATGGGCAGGGTGCCGAGAATTGGTCAGCAGCGCAGCGGCGCGCATACACGACCTTTCCCGTACCGACCCGGGTATCGAAGTCAACCCGCTCGGCTCGGTCTCGGGCAGCGACCATCAATGAGCAGTACGCAGGCCCAGGGGCAGATTCCATCGTCGCGGCCTCGGCCGCCGGACAGTCATTCATGCAACGGGTTAATACCCTGCTGGTGAAGTCCTCAGACCCGACACAGGCGGATCTGGATGCCCTCAAGGCCAGCAACCCGGTCATGTTTGAAGGCTGGACAATCGGGACACTTCTCAATGCAAAGGCCTGGGGTATCAGTTTGACGCCCAGCCTGTTCGCCAACTTCCAGGTGACGCTGCGGCAATGCCAGCTAGTCGCTCGTTCAAAAGTTCGTGCACGCCCTACTGTGATCTCCCCCATCGCTGAGATACACAACCCTTGCACTGCCTCATACACGGTCACCGAAGTGGGCCAGGCTTTTCAGATTAATGCGATTCCTCAGATCGCCTCGACAGTGGCGGCTCAGGACTCCACCGTCCTGAATGAATACGGAACGCCGATGGGCGAGGCAGTGTCGAGATCACTCTTCGGCATTCACGCACCTGCGCATTGGGTGAGTGACTTCGACAGCGCAAACCCGACCGGAGCAGACGGGGCAATCGATCCTGCGACAATTCCTGATATCCCTGTCGGGTACACCCGGCTTTGGGACACCGAGACAACATGGGCCGACCTTGAGCCCACACGAGGAACTTTCGTCTGGCGCAAGATCGACAAGCAGATTCAATTGGCGCAGGCAGTCAATGCGCGAGTGATGCTGGTTCTCGGTAAAACCCCTGCTTGGGCTGGTGCGTCCGCACAGTCGATGCCGACTGACATCTCTGATTGGCGAACTTACGTCCGCACGGTGTGTCAGCGATATGGCGCGTCCATCTCCTCGTACGAAGTGTGGAATGAAGCGAATCTCCAGACCTTCTGGACGGGCACTGCTGCCCAGATGGCTGACCTGACAAAGGCCGCCTTCGAGGAGATTCGCGGCTGTAATCCCAACGCCTTGGTCGTAGCTGCGAATACGACGAGCAGGGCCACGGGTTCCTTCGGCACCTTCTTCCCTGAGTACCTGCAGGAGCTCAAGACTCGTGGTTGGCCAGCGGATGCCTATTCAGTTCATTCCTACCCATCGGCTTCCGGCGGTGCTGACGATCGAATCAGGGGAATCGGCCAGTTTCGAGCAGCCTTGGCCCTTTCCGGGGCACCGTTCACGACCGTGTTCGACACCGAGATCAACTACGGCCTGGCCGGATTGGGGGAGTCCAAGGTCGACATCGCCGGTGACAATGCGATGACGCTCCTTTCTCGGACCTACATCGATTCGGTCAGATATGGCTTCGGATCTACGTTCTGGTTTGTCTGGACCGCGCAGCCTGACAGCAAGTTCGGCATCCAGCTCACCAAACAGGCGGCGAATGAGCGACAGGCATGGATTGCCACCTATGACTGGCTGGTGGGTTCAAGATTCCAGCGGTGCCTGGAGACCAGCAACCAGGTGGTCGTATGCCAGTTCAGCAAGGGGGCCGAGAATTTCTCCATCATCTGGCACGGCGATGTGGGAACTGCTCCCGTGGCCACGGACCCCGGATACCTTACTGGGCTCGGTTCTCGTTCTTGCAATCTCCGTGGTGAGTGCCAGGCGCTGACTCAAGACGCGCTCGTGACGGTTGGGTCGATGCCGATGCGGATTGATGGACCGCCGCTGAGCCAGGGACCGAATGCGAATGTCGACGCCGGGAAATCCAAATTCATCACCGTGGATTGCATATCCGGTCGCGGAAGCCCGCTGTGGACCTTCTCCTGTACTGACTTCGGTTCTGTTCCGGTCGGCAAGTCGGCCGTCCTGTCGGTCAAGGTGAGCAACCAGTCCCAAAAATCGCACACGCTCAAGTTACAGCCGATCGCTGCAGGTGCCGGCGGTAATGGGGCTGTCGTTCATACTCCGGCAGAGAATGAGTGCGGCGCTACACAGACGGTTGGGCGCGGAACCTGCTTCCTGCATCTGACGTGGACTCCTGCGAATGTCGGACCGTTGACTCCGTTCTCCCTTGTGGTGTGCAGTGGCAACAACGCGCTTCTGTGCTATCGCACCGATGCCGCTAATGGCATTCGAGGCGAGGCCGTGGCCGCGCAGCCGTAGCGCGATACGCCGTGGGTCTTCTCGGTTCGTATCGACACCTAATCCCGGGAAGTCCTGTGATTCGTGCCCTCTTGGGTTCCCCTAGGATTGAGCCATGGCTGCTATCGAATCCCTCATTGCCCGCGAAATCCTCGACTCCCGTGGCAACCCCACGGTTGAGGTCGAAATCCTGCTTGATGACGACACGGTTGCACGCGCTGCCGTGCCCTCGGGTGCCTCCACCGGCGCCTTCGAGGCCGCTGAGCGCCGCGATGGCGAAACTCGTTATGGCGGAAAGGGCGTCCTTCTGGCCGTCGCTGCCGTCGAAGAGGAGATTGCCCCCGAGATCATCGGATACGACGCCGCTGACCAGCGCCTCGTTGACCAGGCGATGATCGATCTCGACGGCACCCCGAATAAGTCGCGCCTGGGCGCGAACGCAATTCTCGGCGTCTCGCTCGCCGTCGCCAAGGCCGCGGCCCAGTCTGCTGGCCTGCCGCTCTTCCGTTACATCGGCGGCCCGAATGCCCACGTGCTTCCCGTCCCGATGATGAACATCCTCAATGGCGGTGCGCACGCTGATACTGGCGTCGACATCCAGGAGTTCATGATCGCGCCGATCGGCGCACCGACCTTCCGCGAGGCACTGCGCCAGGGCACTGAGGTCTATCACGCACTCAAGGCCGTGCTGAAGAAGAATGGCTACGCGACCGGTCTTGGCGACGAGGGTGGCTTCGCCCCCGACCTGCCGAATAACCGTGCAGCTCTCGAGCTCATCGCCACCGCTGTCGCCTCCGCCGGCCTCACCCTGGGCAAGGACGTCGCACTCGCACTCGACGTCGCGTCCACTGAGTTCTACAAGGACGGTGCCTACGCATTCGAAGGTGCCGCCCGCTCGGCCGAGTGGATGACCGGCTACTACGAGGGCCTGATCACCGACTTCCCGATGGTCTCGATCGAGGATCCCCTGGCTGAAGATGACTGGGCCGGTTACGCCCACATCACCCAGGCGATCGGCGATCGCGTGCAGCTCGTCGGCGACGATCTCTTCGTCACCAACCCCGAGCGACTGCAGCGCGGCATCGACGCCGACGTCGCGAATGCCCTCCTGGTGAAGGTCAACCAGATTGGTTCACTGACCGAGACCCTCGATGCCGTCTCGCTGGCTCAGCGCAATGACTACCGCTGCATGATGAGCCACCGCTCGGGCGAGACCGAGGATGTCACCATCGCCGATCTCGCAGTCGCCACCGACTGCGGCCAGATCAAGACCGGTGCCCCGGCTCGTTCGGAGCGCGTCGCGAAGTACAACCAGCTGCTGCGCATTGAGGAAGAACTCGATGATGCAGGCCGTTACGCGGGCGCTCAGGCATTCCCGCGTTTCGCCGGCTGAACTTTCACCTCTTTCGTGTCACCATCGTCAGTATGAGCGCTTCCTCAGGTCTGCTCGACCCCCGTCGCAAGGGGTCGATGACCGGGCGCGCGCTCGTACTGGCGGTGGTGCTCGTCATCTTGGCCGTGACCTTGGCCGTTCCGATCAAGTCATGGTTCGCCCAGCGGGCCCAAATTGCCGGTCTTGAGGCAGATGTGGCCGCTGCCCAGGCTCAGGTCGACTCGCTCAAGCTGCAGAAGGAGCGCTGGGCCGACCCCGCTTTCGTGGCCGCCGAGGCCCGTCGCCGGCTGCACTTCGTGCTTCCCGGTGAGGTGGGCTACGTGACTCTGGGAGTCGATGGTCAGCCCCTCGACGGCAGCGGTCTCGGTGTCACGCCGAACCCGAGTTGGTACACCTCCCTCTACGGCGCACTCCAGCAGGCCGACCGGGCCGCCGGTGCCCAGTGACTCATCAGTGTCGCCGGGCCTGAGCGCTGACGACACTGCGCGCATCGAACTGCAACTCGGCCGCACTCCTCGCGGATCCGTCGATGTCGCGCATCGCTGCGAATGCGGTTCCCCGACGGTCGTGAAGACCCTGCCTCGACTTCCGGACGGCACTCCGTTCCCCACCACCTATTACATGACCTGCCCGCGGCTTACTTCTGCGATCGGAACGCTGGAGAGCAGCGGCATGATGCGCGAGATGGACGCACGCCTCGGCACTGACCAGGAGCTTGCCGCCGCGTATCGCGCAGCGCACGAGTCGTATCTCGAGACTCGATATGCGATGGGTGATGTCGAGGAGATTCATGGCATCAGTGCAGGCGGAATGCCTGATCGCGTGAAGTGCCTTCATGTTCTTGCCGCGCACGCACTTGCCGCCGGCCCCGGTGTGAATCCCCTCGGCGACGAGGTGCTCGCGGCTCTCGAGCCGTGGTGGCGCACTTCGCCCTGCTCGCAGATCACATGACTCGTGTCGCCGCAATCGACTGCGGTACCAATGCTCTTCGGCTGCTGATCGCCGATGTCGATGATGCTGGCGTCCTCACTGATCTAGTGCGACTCATGCGCACCGTTCGACTCGGCGAGGGCGTCGATCGCACCGGGGAGTTCTCTGCCGCGGCTCTTGAGCGCACGTTCGCAGTATGTGAGGAGTACGCGGCGATCATCGAGTCACATGGCGTTCAGCGCTCCCGCTTCGTGGCCACGTCAGCAAGTCGCGATGTGTCTAATCGTGCGCAGTTCGTCGAAGGCGTCGTTGCCCGCATGGGTATTGCGC
>JBPCSY010000297.1:0-4390 GCA_051006695.1 Candidatus Nanopelagicales bacterium | reverse complement strand
GCCGCTCTGGTACGCACTGGTGGCTCGACCACGTTGCTCGGCATCGACGGTGCGCAGGAGCAGTGAGAGTGCGGAGACGGTGAACATGGTCGAGCCCAGGCCTCCGATCCCGCGCAGGATCAGCAGCTGGGTGAAGTTCTGAGAGAAGCCGGCAGCGAGGCTGGAAACCGAGACGATGATCAGTCCGGTCGCAAGCACGGATCTCTCGCTGAAGCGGTTGACCATCGCGCCTGCTGCGGGGGAACTGATGAAGCGGACGAGGGCGAAGACCGAGATGACCGAGCTCGCAGCAAGTGCCGAGACCCCGAAAGTGCGGGCGAACACCGGAATGGCGGGAGCCAGGATGCCGAAGCCCAATGCGACGAAGAAGGCGACAGCGGTGACGACCGCCACCTCTACGGGCAGGCCCTTGAGGAACGGGGTGCGCCCGAGTGCGTGTCCGATCCTGCGCACGCACTCACCTCCTCATGGACTTTCGGGCGGCCGGATGTGCTCCGCAATAGCCACGTCAGCCTATCCTTCGACGCGTGACCGACCGTCTGCGCTCAGCCGTGTATGCCGCGGAGGATCAGTGGTCGGAATCGCTCAACCGAGGTGGCAAGGTCGACTTCCACGGATCGATCATCGAGATGCCCGTTCAGCGGCGTTTCGGTGATCTCCCGGCGATGCAGTCGTATCTTGACTGGGTAATGCAGCTGCCGTGCGTCATGCAGGCCTTCGGTGCGATCAGCCCAGTGACGGTGCGGGCGCGCAAGGGCCAGATGAAGGCCCATTACGAATCCGAGCATCAGGTCATCGCGATTCCGCTGGACACTGCGTGGGCGGGGCGAGAGTCCGTCGTGCTCCACGAGTTCGCGCACCATGTCGCCATGAGTGGCGCGGTCGGTAATGAGCCTGCGCACGGAGCGCGTTTCACCTCGACAATGTGCGTTCTCGTCGAGTGCGTGCTGGGCCCCGAGGCCGCATTGATGCTGCGCGCCTCGTACTCGGCACTCGATCTGCCCACGGTGATGCCGTGAACCTCGACCGCATCGCGGCATTGCTCGCCAAGGCCGAACGCACCGACAACGCGGCCGAGGCTGAGGCCTATCTGATGAAAGCCCAGGCGCTCGCCACCGCGGCGAGTGTCGATCTTGCCTTCGCGCGTGCCCGCACGCTGCGCAAGGAGGCTCGGCAGAGCCCGGAATCACGCACGCGCACCATCGGTGAGAAGGGCAAGCGCGCCAATGTCCACCTGGTCTCCCTCTTCGTCGCCATCGCTCACGTCAACGATGCGCACGTAGACGTTGCCTCCAACAGCACCTTCGTCATCGTGTACGGAATGCCGGGTGACCTCGATGCGATCGAGGCGCTCTATGCATCCGTTGCGGTGCAGATGACCACGACTGCGCAGGTGTTCCTCTCGTCGGGCAGTTGGAAGGGTGAGACCTACGTGTCGTCCACGCGCACGATGGGCGGCCTGCGGCGACTGCGCAAGCCGCACACTGCGCAGACAGCTCGCGCGGCCTTCTATCGCGCGTATGTCGAGCGCATTAGCGAGCGGATGGAACAGGTCAAGGCCGAGGTCGTGGCCGAGGTAGCGACCACCGTGGTCGAGGGAGCCGGGACAGGGGCGCTGGTGCTTCGTGAAAAGTCCGCTGAGGTGAAGGCCTTTCATCGACGCGAGTCGTCGGCCAGCGGCACCTGGGGTGGTTACTCCGGCGGAGTGCGTGCCGACAAGGGTGCCGCCTCGCAGGCCGGCCGTGCTGCGGCATCGCGAGCCCGGCTTGGGGCGCAGCGAGAGATCGGCGGCAAGGGCGAGATTCGCTCCTGATGAACGGGTCGTGACCGGCGAAGTCCCGCGTGCTTGGATGGCTGTATGACTCGTGATCTCGCCGTGCACGCCGAGGGGCTCGTGCGCACCTTCGGTGATGTTCGTGCACTCGACGGAATTGACCTGACAGTCGAGCGCGGGCAGGTCGTCGGCCTGCTCGGGCCCATCGGTGCCGGCAAGACCACCACTGTGCGCATCCTGTCGACCTTGCTTGCCCCCACGGCCGGTCGGGCGAGCGTCGCCGGTTTCGACGTGGTGAAGCAGGCCGATGAGGTGCGCCGGTCCATCGGCCTCACCGGGCAGTACGCCGCGATCGACGAGTACCTCACCGGTCGCGAGAACCTACGCATGTTCGGCGGCCTTTACCACCTGAGTCCGAAGTACGTGAAGGAGCGCTCCGAGGAACTACTCGATTGGTTCGATCTCTCGGACGCAGCCGATCGACCGGCAAAGACCTACTCAGGAGGCATGCGCCGCCGACTCGATCTCGCGGCCAGTCTCGTGGCCCAGCCATCGATCCTGTTCCTCGATGAGCCGACCACGGGACTCGATCCGCGCTCGCGCCTCGGACTCTGGGACGTCATCAATAATCTCGTCGCGCAAGGCACCACGGTGCTGCTCACCACTCAGTATCTCGAGGAAGCCGATCAGCTCGCGCAAGACATCGTCGTCATCGATCATGGTCGCGTGATCGCGCACGGCACCTCCGAGCAGCTCAAGGATCAGATCGGCGGCGACCGCATCGAGATCACTGTCACTGATCTGTCGCGCATCGATGACGCAGTGCGCGCCGTGCGCTCGGTCAGCGCCGGGGAGCCGCTGGTAGAGGAGTCTCGGGTGTCCGCACCCGTCACGGGCGGCTCGACGGTGCTGGTGAACGCGATTCGCGCACTGGATGCCGAGGGCATCGAGGTGTCCGATCTCGTCCTGCGCCGCCCGACACTCGACGATGTCTTCATGTCGCTCACCGGCCACGCGGCCGAGGATGAAACAACCGCAGCTGCGCCCGTGAAGGGTCGTCGAGGCCGAGGGAGCAAGTAATGGCAACGCTGACCATGGGCACGCCGCAGATGATGCGCAGGCCGCTTCTGGGCTGGACACTTCATGACGGTCTCGTTGTCGCACGGCGCAATCTGATCCAGACCGTGCGCATTCCGGAGATGTTGTTCTTCTCCCTGGTGCAACCGGTCATCTTCGTGCTGCTGTTCGCATACGTCTTCGGCGGTGCGATTCCGATTCCTGGTGACGCAGGCGCCGACGCGTACCGCAACTACCTGATGCCGGGTATCTTCGGCCAGACCGTGGCCTTCGCTGCGGCGGCGAGCACGGTGGGTCTCGCCGAGGATATGCACAAGGGCATCATCGATCGCTTCCGCGCGCTACCGATGTCACCGCCGGCAGTTCTCGTCGGCCGCACCCTCGCCGATGCCGTACGCCAGATCCTCGTGCTGTTCGTGCTGAGCATCACCGGTTTCATCGTCGGCTGGCGCATCAGCAACGGCCTACTCCCGGCAATCGGTGCTTACGCGCTGTTACTTCTCTTCGCCTACACGGTCTCCTGGATCGGCGCCTGGATCGGCCTGCAGATGCCGATTCCGGAGACGGCGAACACTGCCGGGCTTGCCTGGCTGTTTCCGCTGACCTTCCTGTCCAATGCATTCGTGCCGATCTCGTCGATGCCGAGCTGGCTTCAGGCCTTTGCCGCGTATAACCCTGTGTCGACGGTCGTGCTCGCTACACGCGAGCTCTTCGGGAATCCGACAGGCATTCAGCCTGATTACTGGCCACTGCAGCATGCGTCGCTCTACACGCTGCTCTCATGTGCGGTGCTGATCGCGATCTTCGCGACCCTCGCCGTGCGCAAGTACACGCGCACCACCAGTCGCTAGTCAGTGCGCAGTTTCATGCGCACCGGAAGCTGTTAGTGAGCGTACGCCTCGACCTTGAGCACTTCGACCTCCATGGTCTTGCCGTTGGCAAGCTCATAGGAACTCGACTCGCCGACCCGCTTGCCGAGTACGGCCTGACCGAGTGGCGACGTGGGGGAGTACACGTCGATGGAAGCGGTGGCTGCTTCCTCCCGTGAGGCGAGCAAGAAGGTCATTTCCTCGCCCAGAGCGGCGATGCGCACGGTCACGACCTTGCCCTGAGCCACCTCGTCAGCCGCGGCATCGGGAACGCCAACCTTGGAGTTCTCGAGCAGGTGCTTGAGCACGCGGATACGCGCCTCGTTCTTACCCTGCTCCTCACGGGCAGCGTGGTAGCCGCCGTTCTCCTTGAGATCGCCCTCGTCACGGGCAAGTGAGATACGCGTGGTGATTTCCAAGCGCAGAGGCCCCTCGCGATCGGCAAGTTCTGCCTGCAGGCCGTCGTATGCCTCCTGGGTCAGCCAGGTCACGTCTGTGCTCATGGGGCATAAGGGTAATGCAGGTGCTCGAGGGCACCACTCCTACTGCGGTGGAGCGACGCCCGGAGGGAAGTTGGGCGCGGGCACATTCGGCTCGCGGCCGGCTTCGCAGCCGAGCAGCTCTACGGCAAAGGCGGGGGCGAGGGTGGCCAGCTCGTAGGGCACGCGCA
>JBPCSY010000296.1:0-4275 GCA_051006695.1 Candidatus Nanopelagicales bacterium | reverse complement strand
TTGATGACGCCGCCCATGATCTTGGCGAGGGTCGACTGCTTGAGCTGGATGGAGGAGCCGAGGGTCTTGCCCGTCGTGGTGCTCTTCAGGTTGATCGGGAAGGCCACTGCGCCACCGATGGTCGGGATGTACTCCCAGCCGAAGGAGGGCTCGCCCGAGCTGTACTTGGAGTCGGTCATGGCGTAGACGAACGTGCCCTTGGTGAAGTTCGACTTGCCGGTGCCCGAGCCGGTCGAGGTGTACTGGACCGCGAAGTTGCTCTGCGAAGCGTTGAAGTCAGCTGCGCACTGCGAGATGAAGGGGTACGGGAACGAGGCTCCGCCACCGCTGATGGTGTTGGCCGCGTGTGCGGGTGCTGCGATGGCGACGGTGGAAGCCGCGACTGCGACACCAGCCAGAAGTGCGAGTGAACGACGCACGAGATTCTCCTTTAGTGGATTAACGCTTACAAGGATGAAGTTATGGACCTCAGGTAACGCGTTCTCATCCCTTGTCTTGCTGTCTCTCAACACTTGGATGAACAGTGGGTGGACGGGTGAGCAGCGACTTATCCGAAGCGGCCGTTGACGTAGTCAAGGGTGCGTTGATCCTGCGGATTCCCGAAGATCTCGGTGGTCGGTCCCTGCTCGACAACGTGGCCCGGCTCGTTCTCCGCTGCCAGGAAGAACGCAGTGTTGTCGGCGACGCGCACGGCCTGCTGCATGTTGTGCGTGACGATCACGATGGTGATGTCTTTCGATAGCTGGCGGATGGTCTCCTCGATCTTCAGGGTCGAGGCCGGGTCGAGTGCGGAGCACGGCTCGTCCATGAGAAGAACATGCGGGTTGACCGCGAGGGCGCGGGCGATCACGAGTCGCTGCTGCTGGCCACCCGACAGCGCGCCGGCCTCGGAGTTCAGGCGATCCTTGACCTCATTCCACAGGCCGGCGGACGTGAGAGTCTCCTCGACGATCTGGTCATGATTATCGCGCTTCATACCCGAGAGCTTCAGACCCGAGAGCACGTTGCCGCGGATGGTCATGCTGGGGAAAGGGTTCGGCTTCTGGAAGACCATGCCGATCTGAAGGCGGATGTGCACCGGGTCAACTTCGGGTGCGTAGATGTCACTGCCCTCGTAGTGGATCTCACCGGCAAGCTTCGCGCCGGGGATCAGCTCGTGGAGTCGATTGAGGGTGCGCAGGAAGGTCGACTTACCGCAGCCGGACGGACCGATGAGAGCAGTGGTCGTGTTCTTGGGGAACTTGATGTTCACGCCCTCCAGCACCTTGCGCTGTCCGAACCACACGCTGATATCGCGCGCGTCCATCTCGATCTGCTGCTCGGCGGCCTGGGCAGTCATAGAACTCTCCTCGATGGTGGCGATCTGCTCGAACTCGGCAATGCTCATGTCGTGTCCTTCGTGGTCATGTGTCAGGCTCATCGGCCGGGTCGCTTCGACGACAGAATGCGGGTGACCGTGAACAAGATCGCCACCAGGATCATCAGCACGAGTGCGGCGCCCCAGGCGCGGGCGACGGCAGCCGGGTAGGGCTGGGCCACGTTGCTGAAGATGTAGACGGGCAGGGCCGTGATGGGCTCCATGATCGGGTTGAGCACGGTCTTGTCGTTCGTCAATGCGGTCATGAGCAGCGGAGCTGTCTCGCCCACGACTCGGGCGATGCCGAGGATCATCGCGGTGATCAGGCCGGTCTTGGCCGCCGGGATGACGACCTTCAGTACGACGCGAGCACGCGTGGACCCGAGAGCCAGTGCACCCGTGCGCAGATCGTCGGGAATCAAGCGGAGGACTTCCTCGGCGGTGCGCGCTACCGTCGGCAGCATCAGGATCGCGTATGCCAGGCCACCGGTAAGCGCGCTCTGATGGAAGACACCGGTGAGGATGAAGACGGTCAGGATGAACAGGCCGGCTACCACTGACGGAACGCCCGACATCGCCTGCACGAAGAAGCGCACGTACGGAACGGCCTTGCCGCGCACCTCGGTGATGTAAAGCGCGGTCGCGACACCGATCGGCATCGAGATCAGCGTGGCGATCGCGACGATCAGCACGGTGCCGAGCACCGCATGGCCGACGCCGCCCCAGCCGAGCGGGGTGCTCGGGCTGATGTACTCGTTGTTCTGGAAGAGGAAGGCCAGGCTCATGGCTTCCATGCCCTTGCTCACGATCGACAAGAGCAAGGAGAGCAGGATGATGAAGCTGAACAGCGTTGCGCCGATGGCACAGACGATGATCACCGCATCACCACCGGCCTTGGCTCCGCGCTGCGAGATCGCAGCGGCTACCGCGGCGATGATCTGCAGCGGCAGGTAGATGCCGATCATGATGACCGGGCCCGGGATGTCGGTGAGGAGAAAGAGCGCGCCGATGATCACGGCGGGCACGATCACGGCGAGTGCGACCACGCGCGTGAAGCTGCCGGTGCGCCTATTCCACGGCGACTTCGGAGTCTGCTTGCGCAGTTCCTCGATCGCACTGGAGTCGAAGGTTGTGGTGGCACTCATGACTGCAGGCGTCCTGTCCGCTTGACGATGAGGTTGGCGATGACGTTGACCACAAGGGTGCCGGCGAAGAGGAAGAAGCCGGCCGCGAGAAGTACCTGGGTCTCGAACGGACCGGAGGCGTCACCGAACTTGGAGACGATGAGGGTCGCGATCGAGCCGCCGCCCGACTCGAGGATTTGGTAGTAGTTCACGTCGAAGACGAGCTTGAGCACGAAGAACACGGCGATGGTCTCGCCGAGCGCGCGACCCAGGCCGAGCATGATGCCGCCGACGATGCCGCCGCGACCGAAGGGCAAGGCGACGTAACGCAGCATCGTCCAGAGCGAGCAGCCCAGTGCCTCGGAGGCGTTGATGAGCTCGGGCGGCGTGCGGCCCATGACCTCACGGGTCACCGAGGTGATGATCGGGATCATCATCACGGCGAGTACGAAGCCAGCGATGAACGGTGTGCCGTTGAAGTTGCCGCTCGAGTTCTGGAAGATCGGGATCCAGCCGAGGTACTGGTTCATGAGCTCCTGCCAACCGACCGCGGTCGGGGCAAGCACGTAGAAGGCCCAGAGACCGATGATGACCGACGGGATCGCCGCCATGAGGTCGACGACGTTGGTCATGATCGTCGCGAGCTTCTTCGGTGCGATGAACACCATGAAGATAGAGAGCAGCAGCGATGCCGGAACCGCGATGACGAGCGCGATTACAGAGAGCAGGATCGAGCCGTACAGCATTCCCCAGATGCCGTACTCGGGCGGAGTGCCCAAGGAATCCCACACGGTCGAGGTGAGGAACGAGAGTCCCTGATCCTTGAGCACCGGCACGGTCTGAGCACCCAGGAACACCGTGATGCCGGCGAGGATGATCAGTGCCGAGAATGCCAGGCCGGTGATGACGCGGTTGAAGATGCGATCACCGCGATGCGAGTTGACGTTCGTCGCAAGATCACGAAACTGCGGCGTTTCCTCACGGGTCTCGGCCTGTGCCATGGCCAGAGCATGGTCATCTCAGGTAGCCGTCACTCCCCCTGCACGCGAACGCCTACCGACAAGAAAGAGAACAGCAGGTGAACTACTTCTCGGTCGGGTCGGGATCGGTCGACTCGAGGTGAGGGTGCGCGCTGACCGGCTCGGCGAGGATGGCCTCGACGGGGATCTCCGCGGCCACATCCTCGGCGGTGATGGTGTGAGTCATGGCCCACACGGCCCAGGCACCGAATCCGAGCAGCACCACTCCAACAGACAGCCAGGCAAGAACCGTCGGGAACTGGGTGAGGTGGAACATGATGAACGAGAGGATTGCCGCTGCCGGAATCGTGAGGACCCAGGCAAGGAACATCTGGCCGATCGTCTTCCAGTGCGCACCCTTGCCACTGCCGACACCGGCACCGATGATCGATGAGGCCGCAGCCTGCGTGGTCGAGATGGGCATGCCGAGCATCGTGGCGCCGAAGATCGAGGTGGTGGCACCGATGTTGGCCGCTGCGCCCGAGTTCGCGTGCAGAGTGGTGAGCTTGAGGCCCATGGTCTCGATGATCTTCCAGCCACCCCACAAGGTGCCCAGCGCGATCGCTGAGTAGGCAAGGAGCGCGACCCAGAAGTGCTCGGAGACGACGTTCTCGACTCCCGTGGCATAGCCGGCGCCGACGAGCAGGGCAGCAATCACGCCCATGGTCTTCTGTGCGTCATTAAGGCCGTGGCCGACAGAAAGGCTGGCTGCCGAGACGACCTGAAGGCCCTTGAAGACAGGGTGGTTATCGCGCATCTTGAAGGCCCTCTGGAT
>JBPCSY010000295.1:0-7304 GCA_051006695.1 Candidatus Nanopelagicales bacterium | reverse complement strand
AACTGGAAGGTCATCATCGATGCCTTCAATGAGTTCTACCACGCACCGGCGCTGCACCACATTCCTCCGCAGGACGTCAAGGACGGCCGCGAGATGCGCATCTTCGAGTTCGATCATCACGCGATGATGGTCGTGCCGCTCAAGGGTGCACTGCCGAAGCTGCAGGAGAATCCCGATCATCAGTCAGTGGCGATCTGCCACTACACGATCTTCCCGTCGAGTGTGTTCAACAACAATCCTGAGCACCTGCAGTTGTTCCGTCCGATTCCGATCTCGCACAACAAGACTCGGTTCGAGACCTGGGAACTCTGGTACAAGTCCGATGACGCTGCCTACCTCGAGCGCACCGAGCGCCACTGGGAGCACCTGAAGATCGTCGTGGGCGAGGATGTCTGGACCTGGGGCGATATCGCCGAGACCTCGCGCTCGATGTACTACAAGGAGAACGTCTACAACGACCGCGAGGGCAAGATCCCGTTCTTCCACAACCAGGTGAACGATCTGATCGTGGAGGGCCAAAAGCGTGACGCCGCCGGCAAGTAGCGCTCAGCTCACGCCTGCTGACTTCGCGTTCTCCTACAACTGCCTCGGCGATATCGACTACGACACGCGATTCGCCGCTGCTAAGGCTGCAGGCTTCAAGCAGATCGGTATCAACCTGCGCCACATGGGCGTATGGCTCACCGAGCACTCACTCGATGAGCTCGATGCCCTGTTGGCCAAGCATGATCTCGTCGTCGGCGAGATGGAGGCCGTGCGCCTCATGCTGGCCGAGCGCGATCCGCGCGAGGAGACCGCGGCGATTATCGCTGAGCGTTACCGGCCGCTGCGACTGCAGGCAACCGGCCCCTACGAAGGCACTCTCGCCGAGGCGGCCGAGCGTGCGGGCCGCGTGGCCGATCGCTTCGCCCAGTGGGGTGTCGAGGTCGTGCTCGAGCCGCTGCCGTTCACGAACATGAAGACCCCGGCTATTGCGGCCGAGATCTGCGAGCTCGCCGGTCGGCCAAACCTGAGCATCTGCATGGATGTCTGGCACCTGTACCGCAACGGCCTCACTGTCGCCGATCTCGAGCCTGCCTGGAAGCACATCAGCACCGTTCAGTTCAACGATGGCACAGTCATCGCCGAGAACGATGACCTGCTGCAGGACTGCCTCGACAACCGACGGGTGCCGAATGCGGGCGAGTTCGATCTCGTGGGCCTACTTCGTGCGCGTGATGCTCATCGCCCCGATTCGACCTTCTCCATCGAGGTCATCAACTCCGCTCATGCCGCCAAGACTCCCCAGGCCGTGGCTCAGAGCATTGCCGATGGCATCACCGCCGTCGTTGCCAAGCTTCAGTAATTCCGCACAAAAGGAGGAAGTCATGTCCATGGCCCGCGTAGAGGGGCTCCGCATCGGTGATCGCTTCGACATCGAGCAGCTCATGTACAAGTACTGCAAGGCAGCCGACATGGCCGACGCCCAGACTCAGGCAGATCTCTTTCACGAGGACTGCCGAGTGCGCTATAGCGGCACCGAGTGGATCGTGGGTCGCGAGAACCTCAAGGCGGCTCTCGAGAAGGCCTTCACGCGCTACAAGCAGACTTCCCATGCGGTCACGAACATCTCGATCGAGTTCCAGGACACTGATTACGCCACCGCCGACAGCCTGATCACCGCCTGGCATCGTGCCTTCGACGGCACCGAATGGACCTTGCACGGTCGCTACGTCGACTCCTGGGTGCGTGATCGGCATGGATGGCGCCTGCAGACCCGCGAGATCATCGCGGCCGGTGCCGAGAATCGTGATGAGGCCAGCCTCAACATGATTCAGCGCCTAGTACTCAGCGACGGTCACTGATGGGTCGCCTGGCGGGCAAGTCGGCAGTCGTCACCGGCGGTGCACGAGGTATCGGCGAAGGAATTGTCCGCCTGTATGTCGAAGAAGGTGCCCGTTGCATCATCGCCGATATCGACGTGGAAGCGGGGGAGAAGCTCGAGGCTGAGCTCGCCCCCAACGCGATCTTCGTGCGCACCGACGTCACCAGCGAGTCGGACATTGCTGCGGCCATCGATGCTGCGATCCTCGAATTCGGCGGGCTCGACATCATGGTGAATAACGCCGGTGTCGTCGGAGTCATCGGCCATATCGACACCACTGCGCTTTCTGACTACGAGCGCACCATGAGCATCCTGGTGACCAGCGTGTTCCTCGGTACCAAGCTCGCCGCCGGCGTGTTCAAGAAGCAGCGTTCGGGTGTCATCATCAATACCGCGAGCACGGCCGGCATCAATGGTGGCCTCGGCCCGCATATCTATACCGCTGCCAAGCACGCCGTCGTCGGTCTCACCAAGAGCGTGGCCGTCGAGCTCGCACCCTTTGGCATTCGCAGCAATGTACTGGTGCCTGGTGCCACTGTCTCCTCGCTCACCGCAGGCATCGTGACCGGTGACAAGGACAATCTCGAGGATGCCGCCGTGCGCCTGGGCTCGAAATATGTCGGCGGCAGGGCCCCGATGCCCCGCGATCTCGCGAATGCGGCGCTGTTCATGGCCTCCGATGAGTCGATCTTTATGAACGGCACCGTGATCATCATCGACTCGGGCAAGGAAGTGCTGAGCGATCGCGCCCGAGACAAGTTCTACCCGGCGGAGTAGCGCGAATTCGACTCGCCGACCCTGGGGCCTGGCACTAGGTTCGCGTCATGCAGGTTCGTTTACGGGCGCTGGCCCTCACCGCGGCTTCCGTGGTGCTGGCTGCGTCGCTCGCAGGCTGCAGCTCCTCGTCCACGTCATCGGCATCCTCGATGTCTGAGACCTCATCCTCGCCCGTGACCGCGAGTACGCCGGTAAGCGAGGGTTCCACCTTCGGCGAGCCGACCGGGCTTTGGGATATCCCCCGTGACGTCCAGGCCGCCTACTTCACGGCCATCTGCATGGCGCCCGCCACGAAGTTCGGGTACGCCGGAACCTTCAACCAAGCCACCGGGAAATGCCTGACCTCGAATGACATGGAGTCTGATGTCGACTTCGTGATGAGGCGAATTCTCGCGAGTGATGCTGAGCAGATGCGGCAGTCAACGCAGTTCATGGTCACTCAAGTGGGAGTCCCTGTTGAAGGATGCCCAACTCTCGAGGAATACAACACCGTGGCCGACCTGACGGTCACCAATGAGTGCGTGATCGCGGCAATGAAAGCCCTGACGGCCTACTTGAGCAATTAGCTGGCGGAACGCCCGACTGCAGAGCTACCGCTGAGGATCGCGCGTTCGTTCGTGACTCGTGTTCGCAGGAGTTCCTCGCCGCGCTCGATGAATTCGCGGTTCACGGTGTCCATGACGAGATCCATGGCAGTCGAGAAGGCACGCCTGGCATTCTCGTAGTCGCGAATCACGTCGGAGAGCACGAGGGAGTCGCCCATCTGGGCACCGGCCACAGCGGCCGCGACCTCGGCGCTACCCGTGGCCTTGGCCACGTCGTCGGCGAAAGCGAGGTAGGTCGGGATCTCAGTGCGCATGACCGAGATCTCGCGCTCGCTGGCATTGACGCAGTCGTTGAGCACGATCATGAGCATGTGCAGGCGAATCTGCTGGGCCGGGTCGGTGATGATCGGCATGATGTCGCGGCTGAGCTCTTCGACGACATCCTCGAGCACGCGCGAGGTCGAGGGACGAGTGATCATGCGGTGACCTCCGAGTAGGGCAGTTCAAGTGAGTAGTCGAGATACAGCTTGTTGAAGTGGGCGTAAGCGGTCATCAGGAAGGTGCCCATCACGCCTCGATGCACACCGTTAGTGACGTCATGGACGCCGCGCACGATATCGACCATCAGATGGCTGGTTCCGAGCAGCAGGAAGTACTTCGCTATCGCCGGGTTGATCTGCTCCTC
Source organism: Candidatus Nanopelagicales bacterium (assembly GCA_051006695.1). GTDB lineage: Bacteria > Actinomycetota > Actinomycetes > S36-B12 > S36-B12 > CAIKZY01. The sequence goes on along the minus strand of JBPCSY010000295.1, from coordinate 3,433 downwards.
TGTCATGCCGGTGAGGGCACGGTAAGACTTCAGGAAGGCCTCGGGGTCGGGGTGGTAGAGATGCGGGGGCATCGGGATTTGCAGGTAGTAACCGATGTCGAGTCGAGGGTCGCCGATGCGGGAGAACTCCCAGTCGATGATGTACGGGTCGGTGCCTTCGGACAGAAGGAAGTTGCCCGGCTGCAGATCCCCGTGCACGAGTGCCATCGGCACCTCGACCGGCATGTTCATCCGGATCTTCTTGAGCGTGTAACGCAACACCGGATCGCTGTTGTCGATCAGGTCGAGCATGCGCTCGTAATTGGCGATGACGTCCTCGATGTGCTCGATCCAGCTGCTCGGTCGCGGGATAGTCGCATCGATCGAATCAAGTGAGGTGTTGTGCGCTGAGGCCATGATCGCGACGAAATCCTCGCGAGCCTTGTCGAGATCGGGACCTGAGTCGAGATACTTCTGCATCGATGTCGAGTCAATGGCCTCGGAGACGATGGCCTTGCAGCCCATGTACTCGCCTGTGGCATCGAAGTAACGCGGCGTGGGGATCCGGAAGTCGGGGAGATCCTTGACCGCCTGGAGCATTGCCCATTCATTGGCACGGTCGCTGCGGAACACGCTGCTCTCCTCAGGAGGATCGCCGCGGAGCACGAACTTCTCGGTAGTGCCGTCGGCCCACTTCACCTCGGCCATGACGGTGTCGCGGCTGTACCCACCGGGAAGTGGTGTCGCGCTGAGCACGGTGGCTCCGCGGTCCGGCTCCACGGCATCCAGGAATGCCTGGAAGTGCTCGACGTCCATTCGTGCTCCTTCGTCGTTCGGAGCCTCAGGCCTCGTGCGGGCGATAGCTCAGATCGGTGGTGTTACGGGTGCCTCGAACGGTATGCGGCCGAAGGCGTAGGTAATCATCGGCGATCGGCTCGGTCCGTGACCAGTCAACAGCCTCAGTTCGATGTGACATCCGCCACGAGCCATTCACCCTGCGGTAGCGATCGATGTAGCGACCGCAGATGAATCGGTCGAAACCCTCCGTCGCGTGCTTGTGATACGCCTGGAAGTACACCTCCCCCGTGGCCTCGTCGCCGTCGATCTCGAGATTGATCTGTCCGAGAAAGTGCTGAGTGTCGCTATAGGCGGAGAGGGCCTTCATCGCCATGCCGGCCATCTCGTCGGGGCCGCCGGTGAAGGAGCCGTAGTGAGTGGTGGCGTCATCGGCGAAGACACTGCGCACGAGTGCCTCATCGGAGCGATCGAGCCCGCGCATGTAGGTGGCGGAAAGTGCGCGCAGCTCCTCGCGATCGAGGAGCCATTGCAGGCGGGCGGGATCGATACCGTTGAGTTCGAGATCGCTCACGGGGTGATCACGCATTCCATATGACCGAATCCCGAGTCGGCGGGGTTGTCGAGGTTGACGCAGGTGGCGAACTGCTCGGCCCAGGCATCGGGGCGCTGCACGAACCAGCCGGCCGGGTCACCCACGTCAATCGGATGCGTGACATCCCAGACCTCGCCGTCGCTGAACTCGTCGCCGCGGTACACGCCGCGACCGAGGCCGTCGGCGAATCCATCGTGGTAGCCGCCGCCCTGCAGGTACACCGGCCAGCCGACCGGGGTGTTGAGGAATCGATCGACAGTGCCATCGGGGCGAGTGAGGGAGATCGTGGATTTCTTCAACCGCGGGTAGCCATCGATGCGCTCATGCGTGACGCTTGCGTCGACATATGACCACCACTCCTGCGTGGTGTCATTCGGGATCACGATGGTTTCGAGCTGATTGAACGAGCCATCAGGCTGCTGATGGAACTGCCAGAACATCACCCGATCGGGCATCTTGAACATGGTCCACTGACGCATGGCGAATCCGCGGCGAGGATCCTTGCCGGCCTCGGGTGCTACACCGGCGTTCTTGCCTCCGGTGCGGCCCATGCCCCACGAGTGATCGCGCACGCCGACCCACGACTTCGGCGAGACGCTCAGTGTGCGACCGCCGACGGTGATGGTGCCGGTGACATCGAGGCACTGGTCGTAGTTATTGCGCGTGTAGACCTTGCGGCCGCCGGAGTAGCGGATGATCTCGTCTTCCAGGAACGGCTCGTGGAGCGCCGTCCACTCGAGGTCGTAGCTGATGCCGTACTCGTTCTTGGCGCACGTGGTGCGCAATCGCTTGAGCGGCTCGAGGATCTCGAGGGCGAGCGGCCCGACTCGGATGTCGTCGATGTTCGGGCGCAGGCGGCGCGACCAGCGACCATTGTGCTGCTTGCCGTCGACCGTGACGCAGGCGAAGCCATCCATGACGTCCGTGTTGGAGTAGAGCCGCATGCCGACAAACAGGCTCGCGCCCGTCTCCTGATCGCCGAGGGTGAAGTAGAAGCCGTCGCTCCAGTTGGGGGAGTCGCTCGCCACCGAGTTGAACGTGCCCGTGGTCTGGTGGCGCGGGAACTCGTCGAGGGCGGTCAGCCGCTGGTCGCTCATTCCCGCAGCCTACTGAGGGATTCGGCTCTATGGGACAAAATGTCTCACAAATCGGGATTCTGGGCTAAGGTCCCCGCATGAAGTCACTCATCCTCGGTGGAAGCACCTTTGTCGGACGTCGCACGGTCGAGCAGCTGCGGGAGGCGGGCCACGAGGTCACAGTTCTCAATCGCGGCAAGACCACCAGCGAGCTGCCGGAAGGAGTGAGCCGGATCGTCGGCGACCGCACCAGCACTGAGTCAATGCGAGCAGCACTCGAGGGCACCGAATGGGATTCGGTGATCGACGTCTCCGGCTTCGTGATGGCCGCCGGTGGCGGACTTTTCGAGGATCTCATCGACCTGCTCGACGGTCGCGTCGGCTCGTATGTCTTCGTCTCGTCGATCATGGCCTATGCGCCGACCGGCATCATGCCGTGGACGGAGGATCAGCCGTACCGCGATGACCCCGAGACCACGTACGGCGGGTTCAAGGCACATGCCGAGCGCGTGATCCTCGATCGCCATGCCCGCACCGGATTCCCGGGCTCCGTCGCGCGTCCGGCAGCGATCTACGGCCCTGACAACAACATCCATGACATGGAGACCGCCATGTTCCTGCGCTTGCGCAAGGGCCTGCCGGTTCTCGTGCCCCACGAAGGCCTCGTCACCACGTCCTACGGTCATGTCGACGACCTCGTCACGAATCTCGTCGAGATGTCGAAGTTGCCGAAGGCCGCGGGCGAGGTCTTCAACATCACCGGTCAGGGCTGCTCGGCCATCGAGTACGTGCATCAGCTCGCCGACATCGTCGGGGTGACGCCGGAAATCATTCAGGTGCCTACCGGCTACACCACCGAAGGCCCGCTGTTCGGCCACTTATTCAAGGATCGTCACCACGGGATCCTGTCGGTGGAGAAGGCCGCCGACTTCGGTCTCACCGTCGAGCGTGGTTTTAGCATCGGTCATGAGCAGACCTACACCTGGTT
>JBPCSY010000294.1:0-4183 GCA_051006695.1 Candidatus Nanopelagicales bacterium | reverse complement strand
GAGGCAACCTCATAACCGAGCTCGCGGCTCTTGAGCTCGACGGTGGCTCGACCGGCCATCTCGGTGACGAGAACGGCTTGGTCGTTACCGACGATCTCCGGGTCAATGTGGTTGTAGAGATCAGCATTGACCTTGAGTGCCGACGCGTGGAGGCCGGCCTTGTGCGCGAAGGATGCCCAGCCGGCGTAGGGCTGATGCGTATTCGGCGCGATGTTGGCGAGCTCTGCCAGTGCATGCGAGATGCGCACGGTCTCGCGAAGTGCACCCTCGGGCAGGCAGTCGATGCCGAGCTTGAGCTGGAGGTTCGGGACAACGACGAAGAGATCCGCATTGCCGGTGCGCTCGCCATAGCCATTCGCGGTGACCTGAACGTGAGTGACGCCGGCCTCGACCGCGGAGACGGAATTGGCGATGGCGCAACCGGTGTCGTCCTGGCAGTGAATGCCCAGGCGCACGCCCGAGCGCTCGCGCACATCGGTGACAACCTCGTACATGCCATGCGGGAGCATTCCGCCGTTGGTGTCGCACAGCACCCCGACCGAGGCTCCTGCCTCGGCAGCTGCCTTGAGCATTCGCACGCCGTAGTCGGGGTCATGCTTGTAGCCGTCGAAGAAGTGCTCCATGTCGACGAACACCCGACGACCCTCGGCCACCAGGTAGGCAACCGTGTCGGTCACCATGTCGACGTTCTCGTCGAGTGAGGTCTTGAGCGCCTCGATCACGTGCCGCACGTCCGACTTCGCAACGAGAGTGACGACCGGCGCCTGCGAGTCGAGGAGCGCTCGCACCTGGAGATCGTCGGTGACCTTGACGCCGGCCTTGCGAGTGGCGCCGAAGGCGCATAGCTCGGCGTTCTGCAGGGTGAGCTCCGTGCGGGCACGCTCGAAGAACTCGGTGTCCTTGGGCATTGCCCCGGGCCAGCCGCCCTCGATAAAGCCGACCCCGTACTCGTCGAGAAGACGGGCGACCTTGAGCTTGTCATTCACGGAGTACGAGATGCCCTCGCGCTGGGCACCATCGCGCAGCGTCGTGTCATAGACGTGGAATGCGTCGGGGCGACTCATGATCCTTCTTCCCTGCTACTTCTTCGTGTCAATGAAAAAGCCTCCCGTAGGGGTACGGAAGGCTGCGCGTCGAGGTAGATCGACGCGCTACGTAATGATGATGCTGCTGGTCACGACACTTAAGTTAGCAGATCGCGTGCAGCCAGTTATGGGTGTCAGGGCTGGCACCGGTCTGGATATCGAGAAGGGCCTGGCGAAGGGCCAAGGTGACCGCACCCGACTCGCCCCGGTTGATCTCCCAGGCGCCGCTCTCACGGCTCTTGACCTCACCCACGGGGGTGATGACCGCCGCGGTGCCACAGGCGAAGACCTCGGTGATCTCCCCGGAGGCGCATCCCTCACGCCACATGTCGACGCTGATACGACCCTCGTCGGCCCGAATACCGAGATCCTCCGCGACCTGGAGAAGCGAAGATCGGGTGATGCCGGGCAGCAGCGAACCAGTGAGCTCGGGGGTCACGATGCGGGCTGAGTCACCCGTGCCGTACACGAAGTACAGGTTCTTGCCGCCCATCTCCTCGATCCAGGCATGCTCGGTGGCGTCGAGCCACACGACCTGGTCGCAGCCATGGTGCGCTGCCTCGGCCTGAGCGATCAGGGAGGCGGCGTAGTTGCCCGCGCACTTGGCCTCGCCCGTGCCGCCCTTGGCAGCACGCACGTAGTCATCGGAGAGCCAGACGCTGACGGGCTTCACCCCACGCGGGAAGTAGGCACCCGCCGGCGAGGCGATGAGGTAGTAGTCGTATTGGTTGGCCGGACGTACACCCAGGCCGACTTCGGTGGCGATCATGAACGGGCGAAGGTAGAGCGACTTCTCCTGGCCCGAGGGCACCCAGTCGCGCTCCTGGCGTACGAGCGCCTCGACCGAGCCGAGGAAGAGCTCTTCGGGCAGCTCGGCCATCGCGAGACGACGAGCTGAGGCGGCGAAGCGCTCGGCATTGCGCAGCGGACGGAAGGTCTTCACGCTGCCGTCGGCGTGACGGTAAGCCTTCAGGCCTTCGAAGATCGCCTGGCCGTAATGCATGAAATTAGTCGCGGGATCAAGGGTGATCGGGCCGTAAGGCACGAGTTCGGCATCGTGCCAGCCCTCATCGGTCGTCCAGCGCGCCCGCACCATGTTGTCGGTGAAGTAACGGCCGAAGCCGGGGTCGGCAAGGATCGCGTCGCGCTCAGCAGCCGGCTTCGGAGTCGCGGAAGGATTGAGCGCAATCGGCCACAGCGCCGTACCGGTGTCGAGCGTCATCGTGACTCCTCGTGGAACAAACGAATGGATTACTTGGACAGTGCGACGGCGCCCGCCGCGATGGCGTCGCCGATCTGGCCGGTCGAGCGAACCGCGGAACCGCGCGTCGCAAGATCATTGGCCACTGCGCCCTCGACCCACTGCGATGCTTCGGTGGCGCCAACATGATCGAGCAGCATGGCCAGTGAGAGTGCCGTGGCTGTGGGATCCGCCTTGCCCTGGCCTGCGATATCCGGTGCCGAGCCGTGCACGGGCTCGAACATGCTCGGGTTGGTGCGGCTCGGGTCGATATTGCCGGACGCCGCGAGGCCGATGCCGCCGACTATGGCCGCTCCGATATCGGTGATGATGTCACCGAAAAGGTTGTCGGTGACGATGACGTCGAAGCGCTCGGGATTGGTCAGGAAGAACATCGAGGCCGCATCGACATGCAGATAGTCGGTCTGCACGCCCGGGTATTCCTTGGCCACCGTGTCAAAGGTGCGCTGCCAGAGGTCGCCCGCATAGACAAGCACGTTGGTCTTGTGAACCAAGGTGACCTTGTTGCGACGACGCGTGGCGCGCTCGAAGGCATCACGGATGATGCGCTCGGCGCCAAACTCGGTATTGATGCTGACCTCGGTGGCTACCTCATGGACGGTGCCCTTGCGCACGGTGCCGCCGGCGCCCACGTACGGGCCCTCGGTGCCCTCTCGGCACACGACGAAGTTGATGTCCTCCGGGCCCTTGCCCGCGAGCGGACCGGTGACGCCGGGGTACAGGCGCACCGGGCGCAGGTTGACGTGCTGGTCGAGAATGAAGCGCAGCGGCAGCAGCACCCCGCGCTCGAGGATGCCCGACTTGACCGACGGGTCGCCGATTGCGCCGAGCAGGATTGCGTCTGCGCCGCGGAGCTCCTCGACTACGGATTCAGTCAACAGCTCACCGGTCGCGTTGTAGCGGCGGGCGCCCAGGTCGTACTCATTAGTCGAGATTGTCAGGCCCGCTGCGGGCGAGATCGCCTCGAGGACCTTGATGGCCTCGCTGACGACCTCGGTGCCGATTCCGTCGCCGGGGATGAGGGCAAGATTCAGGGTGCGTGACATGGGCAGAACCCTACCGACGCTCCCCTCCCACGGGGGAAAAGGGTGAGGCAGGTCACCGACCCTCACTCGGCCCGCACTGCTACCCTTGAGCCATCATGACGTCAGCGCGCCTCCTCCTTCGCTGCCGCAGCGGGGCCTAACACCGGCCTCCCCGCTGCGGGATTCGTCGTTGCCGGTTTCCCCCAGACGAATAAGCCCCAGCAGCAGGAGTAAGAGATGACGTTCAACCGCGAGACTCCCTACGAGGTCCGCAATACCCAGACCGCCTCCCAGATGCCCTATCAGCGGTACACCCCCTTCGTGCCCGTGGCCCTGGCCGACCGCACCTGGCCTAGCCAGGTCATCACCGAGGCGCCGCGCTGGTGCGCGGTCGATCTGCGCGATGGCAATCAGGCCCTCATTGAGCCGATGACCCCGGCCCGCAAGCTCAAGATGTTCCAGCTGCTGGTGCAGATGGGCTACAAGGAGATCGAGGTCGGTTTCCCGTCGGCCTCGCAGACCGACTTTGACTTCGTGCGCCTCCTGATCGAGGACGGCCATATCCCCGACGATGTCGTGATCCAGGTACTGACCCAGTCGCGTGAGCACCTGATCGAGCGCACCTTCGAATCCATCAAGGGCTGCAAGCAGGCGATCGTCCACCTGTACAACTCCACCTCAACCCTGCAGCGTCGTGTGGTCTTCGGCCTCGACAAGCCGGGCATCGTCGACATCGCCGTGGCCGGCGCGAAGCTGTGCAAGGCCGCCGAGGCGACGCTGCAGCACGACACGACGGTCTACTACGAGTACTC
>JBPCSY010000293.1:0-8050 GCA_051006695.1 Candidatus Nanopelagicales bacterium | reverse complement strand
GGACAAGACTATCCCGATCTCCCTGGGTCAGAAGGAGTGGGATACCCGTAATGGGGGCAAGGTCATCAGCACCCGCAAGGAGCCCAAGCACACCTATACGAGTGTCTCCTTGAACCTCACGCGGGCAGACGACACCACGAACCCCGAGTACTACGAACTCAAGGACATTCCCTGGAACACTCGTCTGACGCCGACGGGTGAGTTCATGCACGCGGCGCCGTGGGCACTCGGGCGACTGGGCAGGTGGAATGGCTCCCACGGCTGCACGAACATGCGCGTCGAGGATGCCAAGTGGATCGACGACATGACCATTCCGGGCGACGTCTCGATCTACACGAACACCGGCGGTGACGTCGTCGAGCCGGGCAATGGCCCGGGTGGGCTCTGGAACATTTCATGGGCCAAGTGGCTCAAGAAGTCAGCACTGCGCAATGTCACGGGCTCGGTTGACACGAGTGCGCCGGTGGCGGTCCCCGTCGCTGACGGCTCTGCCAGCGCCTGACGCGATAGCGTGCGGGCATGCGCCTGCTCCACACCTCCGACTGGCATCTGGGGCGCGCACTTCACGGTCTCTCCCTGATCGATGCGCAGCGCGATGCGGTCGATCTGGTCGTCCGCGAGGCGATCGTGCGCAAGGTCGACCTTCTGATCATCGCGGGCGATGTATTCGACAGGGCAGTGCCGCCGATCGAGGCGCTGAGAATCCTGAACGAGGCAGTGACGCGCCTTAACGAGGCCGCAATCCCCGTAGTCGTCATCGCTGGCAATCACGACAGTGGTGAACGGCTGTCCACGTACTCAAGCGTGCTGCGCGATGGTGTCTGGGTCGTGGGCGACACCGACAGCCTCGCGAATCCGATCGTGTTCGACGACGAGCACGGCGAGGTGCTGGTCTATGCCTTGCCCTTCCTCGACCCAGATCTCATGCGCCACGCACTCGGCGCCGACGAGCCACTCGAGCGCAGTCACGACGCGGTGATGTCTCGCGCCCTTGAGTTGATTGCGGAGGATCGGTCCGCGCGTGGGAATCCGCGCAGTGTCGCCATCGGTCACGCCTTCGTCGTCGGCCGGGAGGCACCTGATGTCAGCGAGAGCGAGCGCGATCTCTCGATCGGCGGCGTCCAGGCCGTTCCCGTCTCGCGATTCACCGGATCATTCGACTACGTAGCGCTCGGCCATCTGCATCGACCGCAGCAGGTCGGTGATTCCGAGGTGCGCTACAGCGGGTCCCTGCTGCGGTACTCCTTCTCCGAGTCCGGTCATGCGAAGTCATTCCTGATCGTTGATGTCGGTGCCCCGGGCACCGACATCGAGGTCGAGCAGGTCGAGATACCCCAACCGCGCCCGATGAGTCGACTGCGGGGCTCCATGAACGATCTTCTCTCGGACGCACATGCCGAGGCTCGCGACCACTTCGTTGAGCTGATCGTGACAGAGGAGTCCTATCCGGAGCGTATGCATGCCCGCCTCGACGCCGTGTACCCCCACGCGCTGCGCAAGGAATTCGAGACCACGCGCAGCACTGACCGCGGAGCTGCACGCGGTGATGCGCGCGGGCGCGATCCTGTCGAGGTCATCCGGGACTTCCTCGACACCACCGGCGTTGCTGTCGACGAGGATGGCGAGATCGCACTCGTGCGTCAGGTCTACGAACGCGTGCGTGAGGCACGATGAAGATTCACACCCTCCGCTTCGCAGCTCTGGGCCCGTTCGCGGGAGAGGAGGTCATCGACTTCGATGCACTGGGCTCCAGCGCGCTCTTCCTGATCGATGGTCCGACGGGGGCCGGTAAGTCAACTGTCATTGATGCGATCGTCTTCGCACTCTTCGGCGACGTCGCGGGGGAGGCCTCGGATAAGGAGCGGTTGCGATCGGCATTCGCCTCACCCGAGGTCGAGTCATTCGCGGAGCTCGACTTCACGACGGACGCCGGGCGCTTCCTGGTGCGTCGTACCCCGGCCTACGAGCGCGCGAAGAAGCGCGGCACAGGCACGACGGCAGAGTCCGCGACCGTTCACGTATGGAGGTCCGTGGGTGAGCACACCTGGGAGCCGCTGAGCGGGCGTCATGCGGAAGCAGATGCCGAGATCATCCGGGCAGTTGGCCTTAGCCGCACTCAGTTCCTGCAGACCGTCGTGCTGCCTCAGGGCGAGTTCGCCACGTTCTTGCGATCCGAGAGCGCCGATCGACTCCCCATTCTCGAGCGCATCTTCGCCACCGAGGTCTACAGCCGTATCCAGTCGGCCTTCGATGAAGACCGGCGCACGGCCTTGCGGGCCCGGGAGCAGGCTCTACTCGACCTGAGCAGTGCTCGTGACGTACTTCGCGGACAACTGGAGGGCAGTGCGTTCTCGATCGAGAGCGAACACGACCCGACCACCTGGTCCGAGCAGCGTGCAATCCTCATGGCGCAAGTACGAGGGCAGTCCGAGAGCGCAGCAGCTGCCACCGTGAAAGCCGAGGAACTCCTGGCTGAGACAACTGCACGAATGGACGCGCTGGTGGCAGCCGAGGAAGCGTCCAAGGCCGAGGCGCTCGCACGCACCCGACTCGGTCAGGCCGACTCACGGGTGGACGACCTGCAGGCAGCGCTGGATTTCTCGGGCGATGCCACCACCCTCGACGAGTCACTCTCCAGGCATGAAGCCGAGATCGAGGCATGTGCGGCCGATGCTGCCATCGAGGCAGGGCTTCCTGCTCTGGAGCAGCAGGCCACGGTTGCGGGCCTGCGCATCGAGGAACTCACGCAGTCGATCGGCGAGCTCGAGCATGACCGTGATGCGGTCATCCCCGCCCGAATGGCCGCCTTCGTGGCCGGCCTGCGCGAGGAGGTCAGCTCGGCCGAGAGGGCAGTTGGCGACCAGGAGCAACACGTGAGCGAACTTCGCACCGCGCGGATCCGTGGCCTGTCGGGTGAGATCGCGCTCGATCTCGCCGACGGACATCCCTGCCCTGTCTGCGGTTCCCTCGAGCACCCGGAGCCGGCTGTCCTGCATCCCGATCACGTGAGCGTCGCGCTCGTGGAGGAGGGGGAGGCCGAACTCGCGACGACGCGTGCGCAGCTTGATTCACTGCGCACGAGAGTGGCGGTAATCGAGGTATCGATCCCGACTATCGAAGTCACTGCAGAGCCGGCGCATGAGTCGCGAGCGTCGATGATCGAAGCACTTGAGCTAGACATTGAGGTGTTGGCAGGCATCGGTGCGCGCATTGACGAGTTCCGCAGCCAGATCACGTCAGCCGAGAGCAGCCTTTGCGATCTGGAGGCTCGGATTGCTGTTGACCTCAAGACAGTCATGCACGCCCGTGGTGAGTACGACAGCGTCGCGCGCCGAGCCGAGGCAGCGCGGGCCCGGCGTGAGGCATTGATCGAGCTGCGCGAGGCTCGCGCCCTGCAGGAGCAGGCTCGAGTGCAGCTGGAGTCGCTGATCGAGGGCAGTGTTGAGCGCTCACCTGACGAGGCCGAGCTCGCCACGGCACGGCTCGCTCGCGAGGAGGCAGGAGCCGCAGCCCGGCACGCTGCGTCTGCGTCGACCGCTGCAGCACGACTTCTTGGCGTGGTGGGCACCCTGTGCTCGAAGGTGGACGCCGCCCAGGAGGCGTACGAGACGGTTGTACGCGACTCCGCTGCGACGATTCGGCTGGCCCAGGCACTGACCGGAACAGGTGGCCAGTCACTGAGTGCCTACGTCGTGCAGCGCGCCTTCGATGAAGTCGTCGAGGCCGCCAATGCACGTCTGTCCGCGATGCTCGGCGGTCATTTTCGTCTCGTCACCACCCAGGAGCGCACCGGCACCCGGCGAACCGGACTCGGTCTCGGGCTCAAGGTGCGCGACCTGCGCACCGACACGGAACGACGCACGAGCACCCTGTCGGGCGGTGAGAGCTTCTGCGCGTCCTTGGCACTCGCCCTCGGGCTGGCCGACTCCGTGCGGGCGCACGCCGGGGGAGTCGAGATCGGCATGCTCTTTATCGACGAGGGCTTCGGCGCACTTGATGCCGAACGGCTCGGCGACGTGATGGCCGAGTTGCTCCGGCTGCGGGCCGATGGCCGCACGGTCGGAGTCATCAGCCACGTGAGCGAGATGAAGAGGGCCATTCCCGAGCGGGTCGACGTGATGCCCGGTGCCGCGGGCAGCACCCTGAGCGTGCGCTGGATGGCGTGATCGCAGGTTTCCCGAGGCGTCAGACGCCTCCACCGCCGGATGGCAGGATGTCGGCATGACCGAGAGCACTCGTGGACTCCTCAGTACTGTCATCGGCCGTCTTGGCCCTGATCTCTCCCTGGCGGAGCGCTCGGCGCTCTTCGCCGCCGCCGCTTCCGTCGGCCCGTCCTTCGAGCCGGGGCTGCAGCCGCGGCGCACCATCGATCAGGCGATCGCCACGGGCCTGATCTCGGCCACCACGCTGTCTGCCGTCACGGCCACTCAGTCGGTCATCGAGTCCCTCGGGCGCACGATTGCCCGCGGTCGCACGAACTCCGGTACCTCGGCGGCTCGACTGGCGTTCACCGTGGGCACCAACGCACTGATCGGCGCGGCTGCAGAGGGCGTCGCGCGCGCAATTCCGCCGCGCGAGGATGAGCGTCCGCGTCGTGGTCTCCTGCGCGTGGCCGCCAATCGAACCGCGCGCGTCGCAGCCGTCGGTGCCGGTCTCTCAGCCGTGATCGGTACTCTCGACATCATTGCCGAGGCTCGTCCTGGTACCGCGTGGCTCAAGCGTGTTCCGCTCGCGCTTCCGGCGGGCACCGCAGTTTCTGCCTACGAGATCCACCGCGTGCACAAGCGCGCGTCAGAGCTCGGCGACACCACGATTGCCAACGTCTCGACCCGCAACTCCACCCTCATCGCCATCGGCGTGGGTGCCGGAGTACTCGGACTACAGGCAGGCGAGGGCCTCATCGCACGTGGTGTCTCGAATGGCCTGAAGAAGTTCGCGCCGGCTTACGACTCGGTGTCGAACCCGATCGGTCACCTCGTGGCCATGGGCCTGCTGGGCGGGGCGATCTTCGCCGGCTACGAGTACGCCGTCAGGCGAGTCGAGCAAGGTGGTGCCGCCATCGAGCCGGCCTATGACCTCCCACCGACGAGTGCATATGTCTCAGGTGGCCCGGGAAGTCTCGTGCCGTTCGACACCCTCTCGCGCGAGGGTCGTCGCTTCACGAACATGGTGCTGACCGGTGATGAGATCACTGCGGTCATGGGCACTGCGGCCAAGGCCGAACCCGTGCGAGTCTTCGTCGGTCTCGATACGGCCGCGGAGCTCGAGGATCGTGTCGACATCCTCATGGACGAGATGATTCGCGCGGGTGCATTCGAGCGCGAGGTACTCGCATTCGCCTCGCCGACCGGATCGGGCTACATCAACTACGTATTCGCCGAGGCGCTGGAGTACATGACCCTGGGTGACTGCGCGATCAGCACGATGCAGTACTCGATGCTGCCCTCCTCGATGTCCCTAACTCGAACCGGTTTGGCAATCGAGCAAAATCGCGCGCTCATGCACGCTATGGCTGGCTACATGCGCGGTATGCCGGAGGGCAAGCGCCCCAAGTTCGTGCTGTTCGGCGAGAGTCTCGGGGCGTTGACCATGCAGGACATCTGGCGTCACCGCACTGTCGAGGCCATTGACCGCGACTTCGTGCACTCCTCGATCTTCCTGGGCACTCCCTCGGCAACCGACTTTGCCAAGAGCTGGCGCCTGGATCCTGACCGGATCGATCCCAGGCGCAGCGTGATCGAAGTTGATAATTTCGGCCAGTACCTGGCAATGGACGATGCCGCGCGCGCGAGCGCACGTCACATCCTCATCAGCCACTTCGATGATCCGATCCCCAAGTTCGGCACCAACCTGCTGATGCGAGCGCCCTGGTGGCTTGGTCCTGTGACCGAACGCCCGCCGCGGGTGCCCAAATCCAGCAGGTGGCGCCCTGGCACGACCTTCGTGCTCACCGGCGTCGACCTGATCAATGCCATGGAGGTCGTGCCCGGCACGTTCGGTCGTCGAGGGCACGACTACCGCGAGGACATCGCTCGGTTCGTCGCCGCTGCCTACGACCTGCCGGTCACGCCGGAGCAGTTGCTTTCGATCGAACGCGCCCTGCGGGAGCGCGAACTCATCTGGGCGCAGAAGCGCGTGGTGTCCGAGCAGGTGGCTCGGGCGCGGGAGGCGGTCATGCGCGAGGTGAAGAGCTGGGGCGTGAGTGGCGGCGGGGATCCTGACGCCATGGTGGAGCAGATCCTGGCCACTGCGGCCGCACCGGTCGGAGCCCGGCACGGGCGGGATTCCGTCGACACCGTGGATCCACTCGACACCGTCTAGGTCGTCGCTCTCTCGATCAGGATCGGCCGACTCGGTCACGCTCTAGTCGAGCCGGATCTCCTTCGCGGTGGCGAGGATCTTCTTCACGTAGGCCTCGGTCTCCGGATAAGGCGGAATGCCGTCGTACTTGAGGACTGCGCCGTAGCCCGCGTTGTAGGCGGCGAGTGTGTTCTCGAGACGATCACCCGACACGCCCTTGACCAGTGATCTGTTCACGCAGTTCAGGCGGGCCGCTGAGTGAATGGCATCGACGGGATCCCAGATACTGCGTTCCCCATCAGCATTGGCATCGACGCCGTACTGCTCCCACACCGCCGGCATGAACTGAGCGATTCCCCGGGCACCTGCACCACTGCGCGCCTTGGTCTCCCAGCTGCTTTCCGCGGCGATCTGTGCCGCGAGGATCTCGACAGGAATCTTGGGGCAGCGCTGCGCTGCATCGAGCAGCACGGCTCGGTACTCCTCAGGTACCACGACCGGGCCGATGAGGCCCTTGTCGCGGGCGACTCCGACGGCCCACCACAGACCACCGGCCACCACCGCGACCACTATCACCAGCACGAGCAGTGATCGGAGAATGCGACCGCCGATGCCCGAAGCGCCGCCTGAAGCCATGCCCCACGGTAACCCGACTGTCGGGAAACATCGAAAACGCGGGGTACGGTGAACTATGACCATCGAGCCGACGGCAGGGAGCCACGACCTGGGGCGGCCCGAGCTTGAGGGCATGTTCGAGGCCAAGCTCGCCGAGGCCTTTGCCTCACTCGGCTGCTTCAACCTCGCGGTATTCGGCAAGACCGGCGCGGGCAAGTCGACCCTGGTCAATGCCATCTTCGGCCGCGACGTGGCGATCACCGGTGTGGGGCGCCCAGTCACCAAGGGCCTGGTCTACTACCGGCACCCCGACGGCTTCCTCGGGGTCTATGACTCCGAGGGTTTCGAGACCGGCACCGCGGGCAATGTCATCCTCGACGGGCTGCGTCGGCTGGTGGCCGAGCAGCGCGACCCGGGTCAGGGCATTCACGCCATCTGGTACTGCGTGCGTTGGTCGGATCGGCGGTTCGAGCGTGCGCAGGAGGACTTCGTGCGCGCACTTCACGAGCTCGGCCTGCCCGTCATCATCGTGCTCACGCAGGTGCCGACTCGCGACGGCGTGGTGCATCCTGAGGCACTCGAGTTCGCGCAGTACATCAATGGCCTCGGGCTCCCGATCGCCCCGAGCGGAACGGCTGTCTTGACCAATGCTCTCGCTGATTCCTTTCATGGGGATCCGGTTTACGGGCTCGCGCAACTGCTCGATGCCACCTACGCCGTCGTGCCGGCGGCCGCGGAGCGCGCTCTCACCGCCGCGCAAGTAGTCGATATTGATCGTAAAAAAAAAGAGGTGGCGCGGATCATCAATCAGGCGGTAACCGTCGCCGCTGGTATCGGCGCAACACCGATTCCTTTCGCTGACGCTGCGCTTCTCGTGCCCAATCAGGTCACGATGATCGCCCGCATCACCGCCGCCTATGGGCTGCCGCCGAGTACCTCGCGGGCGCTGGCGACAGCAGGTTCGGTGATCCTGACAGGCGGAGCCACCATGGCCGGACGCTACGCAGTGACCAGCCTGCTCAAGTTCATTCCCGGCGGTGCGATCGCTGGTTCGGCCATCTCGGCGACCGTAGCCGGGGGTCTGACCAAGGCCGTGGGCCTGGCCTGGTCGCGGGTGTGCGAGTACGCCCTGACG
>JBPCSY010000292.1:0-4152 GCA_051006695.1 Candidatus Nanopelagicales bacterium | reverse complement strand
CTCGAAGCCGAGATCGATTTCCTTGGCCAAGCCGAAGGGGAAGGCCTCGTTGCTGAGGTCATATGTCGTGATGGACTGCAGCAGTGACCGTGAGTTCGGGCCCTGGATATTGATCTGGGCATAGCCACCCGTCACATCTGCGACGAAGGCGTGCTTGCCCTCTGCGGCACGCTTCATGCGAGTGAGCACATGGCGATGGGCGGTGTCTGAGGCGACGACGAAGAAGTGCTCGTCATCGAGCTTCGTCACAGTGAGGTCGGCCTCGAGAAGTCCCTGCTCATTGAGCCATTGGGTATAGGTGATGCGGCCGGAATCGTCATTGACTCGATTGGCCGAGAGGTGATCCAGCATGCGGCCGGCGTCGGCGCCCTCGACCATGAACTTGGCCATGAACGACATATCCATCAGGCCGACGTTCTCGCGCACTGCCTTGTGCTCGGCTGCCCAGTAGTCGAACCAGTTCTCGCGGCCCCAGCTGAGATTCGTGACTTCGGGCTTGTGGCCCTCGGGGGCGAACCAGTCGGCGCCTTCCCATCCGCTCACATCACGGAAGTAGGCACGATTCTCGACGAGGCGATCGTGGAGGGGGGAGCGCTTTACGCCGCGAGCACTTTGCATGGAGCGGCTCGGGTAGTGGGCGGCATAGACCATGCCGAGTGATTCGACCGTGCGCTCGGCGCGGTACTGCGGGTTCGCCTGATAGGCATGCAGGCGATCGATGTTGAAGCCGGTGACGTCGACATCGGGCTGGCCGGTGGTGATCCAGTGAGCCATGACTCGGCCGAGACCGCCGCCGGTGAGGATGCCGATGGAGTTCAGACCTGCGGTGACGAAGTAGTTCTTGATCTCGGGTGCCTCGCCGACCACAGGCAGCAGATCAGGGGTGAACGATTCGGGGCCGCAGAAGAACTTGCGCACGCCGGTCTCGAGAGAAATCGGCACGCGGGCCATCGCCTTCTCGAGATACGGGCCCATGCGATCCCAGTCGGGCGGCAATTCACCGAAGCTGAAGTCACTCGGAATCCCGTCGACCTTCCACGGTGCGCACACGGGCTCGAACAGGCCAATCATCAGGCCGTCACCCTCGGGGCGGTAATAGCCGTAGGAGGCCGGGTCCTCGAAGACCGGCAACGCGGGATCGAGTCCCTCAATGCGGTCAGTGATGAGGTAGTAGTGCTCACTTGCCTGCAGCGGGATCGTCACGCCATTGCGCTCGCCCAGCTGACGTGCCCACATGCCGGCGCAATTGACGACGTACTCGCACTCGATGTCACCGAACTCTGTCTCGACTCCGACCACGCGGCCGTTCTTGGTGAGCACCTTGGTGGCAGCCACGCCTTCGATGAGCTGCACGCCCTGCATGCGTGCACCCTTGGCCAGCGACATCGTGACGTCGACCGGGTTTACCCGGCCGTCCTCCTTGACGTAGAAGCCTGCCTTGAGATCATCGACCCTCGCGGGCGGGAAGAGCTCGGCGAGCTCGGCCGGGGAGATCTCGTGCACGTCGACGCCGAGATGGCGATTGAAGGCCGCGACGCGGCGATATTCCTCGAGTCGATCGTCATCGGCGGCGGCTTCAATGAAGCCGACCGGCATGAAGCCGGTGGCAAGGCCGGTCTCGGCTTCGAGTCGCGAGTAGAGATCGCGGCTGTACTGCCGCATCGAGGTGGAGGTCTCGGAGAGCGAGCCATAGGTGACCATCAGGCCGGCGGCATGCCAGGTGGTGCCCGAGGTCAGGCGATCACGTTCGAGAAGAACCGTGTCCGTCCAGCCCAGATGGCCGAGGTGATACGCGATAGAGGTGCCGATGATGCCGCCGCCGATGATGACGACGCGGGCACGCGAGGGGATCGTGGGCATGGACTCGAGTGAGGGAGGGTCGGACGTACTTAGTCCTTCCAGCCCTTCTGCTCTTCCTGCTCCTCGACAGAGGTGTTGAAGAACTTCACGCCGAGCGCGATCGCGCCGATGGTCAGCGCAGCGATCACGACAATGGTAATGATGATGTTCATGGGGCTCCTCGTCGGATCGTCAGAAGGCTTCAGACTAGCCGCTCCATTCGGTCGAGCTGCCATTCAGGCGGAACTCGCGCCCGAGGCAGCCTGAGCCTGCGACGATAGGCCTTCGTCCCTCGATAGGAAGTCGTGATCATGGCCCTGGGCTTCACCACCACCCGCAACGAACGCCGACTCGATCGCAAGCTGGCATCGATTCTGGCGGGAACGTACACGGCGGATGACTTCATCATCGCTGACGCCAAGGACGCCGACATGGCTTTCGGCGTGCAGGCACCGGGCGTAGTGCCCGGCGATCCGGGTCAATTCAAGACCCGCTCGGCGTATCTCGATGACATGCGCGCGCTGGTGCAGCAGGGCGAGCTCGACATCCTGCTGACCTCGGCATCCAATGGCGAGCGCCTGAGCGGAGACGGATCCCTCGACGACTCGATCACGCTCGCCGTGCGCGGCAACGACACCACAGACATCTGGTTCCCTCGCGGTGCCCGCTATGCGCAGAGTGCATCACGGCCGTTTCGCACCGCGAATCTGTCGGCCGTTCGTAACTTCTGCGACCTGGTGCTGTATTCAGTGACGTTCGTCAATGATCTTGAGCGAGACCTGGAGACACTCGAGGCTTACGCAAACTTTCGTCGGCAGGCGGTCGAATCCGGCATTCGTCACTTCCTCGAGGTGTTCAATCCCAATATCGACTCCGGTCTTGAGGGAGCGGAACTCGGTGCGTTCGTCAACGACTCGATCATTCGCTCACTGGCGGGCGTCACTGCGGTCGAGCGTCCGATCTTCCTGAAGATGGGCTACAACGGTCGCGAGGCCATTGCCGAGCTGGCCGGTCATGACCCCTCGCTCGTCGTGGGCATCCTGGGCGGCGCCGCGGGAACCACACGCGACACCTTCGAGCTCCTACATCGTGCCGAGGGCGCGGGCGCTCGTGTGGCACTCTTCGGCCGCAAGATTCAGCGAGCCGAATCGCAATTGGATCTCGTCGGCCTGATGCGCCCTGTGATCCGCGGCGAGATCTCGCCTGCTGACGCCGTGCGGGCCTATCACGATGCGCTCGGTCGCGCGGGGCTGGCTTCGGTGCGCAGTCTCGACGCAGATCTTCAGATTACGGATCCCGTTCTCCTGGCGGAATGAGATGAACCGCTCAGGGGTTCTGTGCGTAGGCACGGCCATCGTCGACGTGGGCAAGGTGATTGAGGCATATCCGGTACTCGACCACCTGGTGATCATCGACGAGGTGTTCATGAGCACCGGCGGAGCGGCGCTCAATCTCTCCTCTGACCTGCGCTACCTCGGAGCGCAATTTCCGGTGGCAGTGCTCGCGGCGATCGGCGAGGACGAGAACGGGCGCTACATCCTCGACGAATGCCTGCGGCTAGGCGTTGAGAGGTCCGCCATCTCAGTTCTTCCCGATGTCGTGACCTCTTTCACCGATGCCATGGTCGAGCGTGAGGGCGGCCGACGCACCTTCTTCCACTATCTCGGGGCGAATGCGCAGCTCGATGCCTCGGGCTTCGATATCGAAGGTTCGTCCTTCCGGATCCTGCACGTAGGAATCCCCGGGCTGCATCCGCTGATGGATGCCGTGCGCTCGGATGGCTCGAATGGCTGGGCCGATCTGATGAGGCGGGCGCGAAGAGCGGGTATCCACGTGAACCTCGAGCTCACGAGTCTGGCCCCGGAAAAGGTGCGGGAGGTCGCGCTTCCATTCCTTGGCCACTGCGACACGGTCATCATCAATGAGCTCGAGGCCGGTGCCCTCACCGGAATCGAGTCCGAAGCCCCGGGCGCAGATGGCCCGGTCGACTGGGCCTCCCTGGAATCAATGGCCCGCGGGCTCATCGAGCTTGGCGTGCAGTCGATGGCGGTCGTGCACTTCCCGGCCGGCGCGGTCGCGGCGACAGCTGACGGTCGAATGATCCGGCAGGGTTCAGTGCGGGTCCCGCTGAATCTTCTGCGCAGCACCACGGGAGCGGGAGATGCTTTCGCGTCAGGAGTGCTTCTCGGAATTCATGATGGGCTCGAGGTTGAGGAGTGCCTGGAGCTCGGTGTCGCGGCCGCAGCCTCCTGCGTGCAGAGCCCGTACACCTCACGTGGCCTCGCGTCGGCCCCCGAGTGCCTGGCGCAGGCC
>JBPCSY010000291.1:0-9689 GCA_051006695.1 Candidatus Nanopelagicales bacterium | reverse complement strand
CACTGGGACTCCTCGTGGAATGGCGGTCAGGGGGTACTTCGCCAGGCCGACTCGGCCCGGTACGCCAATAATGGCGGTATGAGCGCAGTCCGTCTTGTCGAAGTGGTCGACCGACCCCTCGACCTCGAGGCGATGCACGCTGCCGTGCGCGATGACCGCGCCGGTGCGGTTGTCACCTTCTCGGGTGATGTGCGCAATCACGATCACGGCAAGAGCGTCGAGCGGCTCACCTACGAGGGGCACCCCTCCGCGGGTGAGGTTCTGCAGGGCGTCGCCGAGTCGATCGCGTCGGAGTTCGAGCTGATCGCTCTTGCTGTCGCACACCGAGTCGGCGACCTTGCCGTGGGTGATGCGGCGCTCATTGCCGTCGTGTCATCGGCACATCGCGATGTCGCTTTCGCTGCATGTACCGCGCTGGTCGATCGCACCAAGGAACTCCTGCCGGTGTGGAAGCACCAGGTCTTCGCTGATGGCACTGACGAGTGGGTGAACTGCGCATGAGCCAGCTCGTTGACACCTTCGGCCGCGTGCATCGCGATCTGCGCGTCTCGGTCACTGACCGATGCAATCTGCGATGCACCTATTGCATGCCGAGCGACTTTGCCGACTGGCTGCCCGGTGATCACCTGCTCTCTGTCGATGAGCTCATCGAGGTGATCGAGGTCGCGACGGAGAACGGCATCACGGGCATTCGTCTCACCGGCGGTGAGCCGCTGTTGCGCCCTGACATCGTCGATATCGTGCGTCGTATCAATGAGCTTCCGCTGACTCCCGCGATCTCGCTCACGACGAATGGCATTCGCCTGGCCGACATGGCACCTGATCTGAAGGCCGCGGGTCTCAGGCGCGTGAACATCAGCCTCGACACCCTCGATCGCGAGCGATTCAAGAAGCTCACCTTCCGCGATCGCTTCGATGACGTCATCGCCGGCATCGAGGCCGCGAAGTCGGCGGGCCTTTTGCCGGTCAAGGTGAATGCGCTGCTGATGCGCGGAGTCAATGACGATGAGGCGATTCCGTTGCTGCGGCACGCTATTGCCAACGGCTGGAATCTCCGTTTCATCGAGCAGATGCCCCTTGATGCCGGCAATGCCTGGGAACGCGGTGACATGGTCACCGCAGCACAGATTTACGAAATGCTCGAGAGCGAGTTCACGCTGACGCCGGTGCCGAGTCGCGGTTCTGCGCCGGCGGAAGAGTTCTACGTTGATGGTGGCCCGGCAACTGTCGGCATCATCGCGAGCGTGTCTAAGCCGTTCTGCGAAGCATGTGATCGGCTCCGACTTACCGCAGACGGCCAGATTCGCAATTGCCTCTTTGCGCGTGACGAGACCGACATTCGTCACGTCATTCGCGACGAGTCCCTGACCACTGACGAGCGACGCGCGCGAATCGCGAAGCTGTTCGCGCAGTCGACGATGGAGAAGCTGCGCGGTCACGGCGTCAACGATCCGCTGTTCATTCAGCCGAGCCGCCCCATGTCGGCTATCGGTGGCTGACGTGCCCGACTCCGCGGCTGTCGAAGTTCACCTGTTCGCCGCTGCGCGAGCAGCGGTGGGCGAAAGCTGTGTCACCGTGCAGCCCGGCACGCTGGGTGCAGTGCTCGATGAGCTGTGCACACGGTTTCCCGCCTTCGTCGCGGTGCGACCCCGATGCTCGTATCTGCTCGACGAGATCTCGTGCACGGATGCGAGCGCACAGATCGCGTCAGGTAGTCGCGTCGACGTGCTGCCGCCCTTTGCCGGCGGCTGATTTCTCATTCGAGCGCGAGCGCGGGCGTGAACGCCGACCTACACTTCCCGCATGTATGACATCTCCCTGAGCGTCTCGGCCTGCGCACGATCCGGTACTCGCGCCGATGTGGCAGTGATGCTCGCCCCCGTGGTCTCCGACGACGCCCTGGCCTTCACGCCGGGCGGCGGGCGCATCGGTCAGCTCATGGGCGGGGCCTTCGACGGCTTCCTCGCTGACGCCGCTGAGCGCAAGCTGAGCCAGGGTCGTCGCCTGCGCCACACGGTCAACGTCATCGAGAGCTCGATCAGCGGGTTGGAGACCGGTTCCGAGGTCGAATTCCTTCTCGTGCCGGCCGAGCAGTTCCCCGCAGAGCTGTGGCCCCGGCTCCTGGCACGCGAGGCGGTGACCTTCACGGCCGCCCTCGACGACGACGTGGTGACCTCGATCAGCCTCGTCTCGAGTGTTGATCAGGAGGCCGCGGCCCCCGGGCCGACCGACCGCCCGGCCGTCTTCGTGGCCGACAACGAGGTCACGGTCGTGCTTGCGCCGATCACGCGGCTGGTGGTCGCCGGGCAGGGGCCAATTGCCGAAGCCCTTGCGGCGCAAGGGAAACTACTGGGCTGGAAAGTCGCTGTCGACAGCCGCCCCGGCATGGTGGCCGGCCTGGCAGCGAGCTCGTCTCCCCTGGACGGCATCGTCGTCATGGGCCACGACGTCGAGATGTCGAGCACCTGCCTCATGTACGCCCTCGAGAGCGATGCCGGGTACATCGGTGCCCTGGGTTCGCCGTCAATGCAGGTGTCGCGCGCAGATTGGCTCGCCATGCGTGACGTGACCGATTTATCCCGTGTGTATGGGCCTGCCGGTATCGATATCGGCTCGCAGGGCCCCGCGGAGATTGCCGTCTCGATCACGGCACAGATGATTCGCGCGCTGCGCCTGGGCTAACTGACCGTCTACCGATCACGGTTCCGCGTGCGTGAATGCGCAAGTAGTGCTAACTCGTGTTTTGGCGATTTTGTGGGTTTGGTCACCTTTCCAGTTGCGGGACTTCCATACTCAATCTTGGATGTGTGAGTCCATCGGGGAGTGACGTCTGAAACGGCGTTGCGCACACGAAAGGTTCTTGTCATGGCGATCGAATCAACGGGTCACGAGTCCGGCAGCCCTCGGCTGTTCGCGCTCATCGAGAACTCGCCCAAGACCGGCAAGAGCCCGACCGTGTGGGCGTGGCCTCAGTTCACCGATTTCCTCAAGGTGTCCAGCCAGCCGGTGCAGGGCCCGTGGCCCCCGCACCAGGAGCCCCGCCCTGATCCCGATGCCGATTCCCTGCCCGTCGCCGTCCGCGATACGCACGCGTAAAGCCGAGAGGAACCCATGTACCCGTCCCGCTTCGCCTACGAGGCACCGAAGACTCTCGCTGAGGCCATTGCCCTCCTCGACGCCAATGGCGGCGAGGCCAAGGTTCTCTCAGGTGGCCAGAGCCTGATCCCGATGGTCAAGCTGCGCTTCGCCTCGCCCGAATTGCTTGTTGACATCAACAACATCCCCGGCCTGGACTCCATGCGCATTGACGAGCAGGGCAACCTGCGTATCGGTGCGCTCGTCCGCCACGAGGATCTCGAGCACTCGACCACCCTCCCGGCCACTCACCCGACTCTCGCTGCGGCATCGCATCTCGTCGCTGATCCGATCGTCCGCACGCGCGGCACCTTCGTCGGCTCGCTGTGCCACGCAGACCCGCAGGGTGACTGGGCGGCCACGATGATCGCGCTCGGAGGCCGCATCGTGGCTCAAGGTCCGAAGGGCAAGCGCGAGATCGACATGCGCGAGTTCGTGCTCGGCCCGTTCACGAATGCCTTGGCATTCAACGAGATTGCGGTCGAGGCCATCGTTCCGCCGGTCAAGGGCAAGGCAGCCGGTAGCTACTTGAAGCTCGAGCGTCGCGTCGGTGACTTCGCCACCGCCTCGGTGGCAGTGGCCCTCGACATGAACGGCGCCACGGTGGGTCGCGCAGGTTGCGCACTTGCCGGCGTAGGCGGTCGCACCATCGACGCCAACGACGCCATCTCGGTTCTCGTGGGCAAGACGCTCAACGCCGAGAGCATCGAGGCCGCCGCGGAAGCGGTTGCTGCGGCAGCTGATCCCCGCACCGATCACCGTGGTTCCGCTGACTACAAGCGTCACATCGTCAAGACCTTCGTGACGCGCATCCTGAACAACATCGCGAACTCCGAGCAGAAGGCAGCCTGACAATGTCGAGCCTGTATGACGTAATTCCCCCCGCCGCCGGAGCCGATGTTCCGGTTCGTCGCATCACCGTCGAGGTCAATGGCGAGAGCCGCACGATGGATGTCGAGCCGCGCTTGCTGCTCGTGCACATGCTGCGCCAGGGCCTGGAGCTCACCGGCACCCACTCGGGCTGCGACACCACCAGCTGCGGTGCCTGCACCGTTCTGGTCGACGGTCGCCCCGTCAAGAGCTGCACGATGTTCGCGGTCATGGCCGATGGCAAGAAGGTCGAGACCGTCGAGGGCATGGGCACCGCGAGCGAGCTGCACCCGGTGCAGGAGGGCTTCAAGCAGGAGCACGGTCTGCAGTGCGGCTTCTGCACCCCGGGCATGATGCTCGCGTCGAAGGCGCTCCTTGAGCGCAACCCCAATCCCACTGAGGACGAAGTCCGCTGGGCACTGTCCGGAAACCTCTGCCGGTGCACCGGCTACCAGAACATCGTCAAGTCGGTCCTCTGGGCCGCCGAGAAGATGCGCAACGACCAGCCGCAGGAGGCCTGATGTCACTGGACGAGATCAAGATCGGCGGAATGGGCGCAAGCCGCCGCCGCGTCGAGGACAACCGCTTCATCCGCGGTAAGGGCAAGTACGTCGATGACGTCGTGCTGCCCGGCATGCTGCACATGGAGATCCTCCGCAGCACCGTCGCGCACGCGAACATCAAGTCGATCGACACGTCTGCTGCGTGGGAGGTTCCGGGAGTTCGCCTGGTGCTCACCGGCGAGATGATGGCGGCGCGCAATCTCGCGTGGATGCCGACCCTGTCGTACGACACCCAGGCAGTTCTGGCTACCGACAAGATCCGCTTCCAGGGCCAGGAGATTGCGGCCGTCATCGCTGACGATCCGTATATCGCCAAGGACGCCTGCGCGAAGATCGTTGTCGAGTACGAGCAGTTGCCGGCAATCACCAACCCCTTCATGGCGCAGGATCCGGCGATGCCGATCATTCGCGATGACAAGGAGAACCAGCCGACCAACAAGATCTTCGAATGGGAGATCGGCGACAAGGAGCGCACCGACCAGGCATTTGCCGAAGCCGATTGCGTCTCCACCATTGATCTTCACTACCCGCGCTCGCACCCCTCGCCGATGGAGAACTGCGGTTCCATCGCCGACTACGACCGCGCCACCGGCAAGCTCACCGTCTACATGACCAGCCAGGCACCGCACATCGTGCGCGCGGCTGTCGCCATGGTCGCGGAGATCCCCGAGCACCAGATCCGCATCATCTCGCCCGATCTCGGTGGCGGTTTCGGCAACAAGGTTCCGATCTACCCCGGTTACGTCATCTCGATTCTTGCGTCGATCCTGACCGAGCGTCCGGTGAAGTGGATCGAGGACAAGACCGGCAACCTGATCTCGACCGGCTTCGGTCGCGATGTGTACCTGCAGGGCCAGCTCGCCATGCGCAAGGACGGGAAGATCCTCGGCATGCGCATGCACACGGTCTCTGACCACGGTGCTTTCTACGCCGATGCGCAGCCCACGAAGTTCAAGATCGGCCTGATGCACTCGACCTTCGCGTGCTACGACATCCCGGCCGCTCACCTGACCAGCGAGGGCTTCTACACGACGAAGGCACCGGGCGGCGTCGCCTACCGATGCTCCTTCCGTGTTACCGAGGCCATGTTCTTCCAGGAGCGCATGATGCACGCCGCGGCCAATGACCTCGGCATGGATCAGGCGGAGTTCCGTCGCGTGAACCTGGTCAAGGACGACATGTTCCCGTACCGCACGGCCTTCGGTTTCCTGACCGACTCCGGCCAGTACGACAGGTGCATGCAGGTCGGCATGGAGGCCATCGGATACGACACCTTCAAGCAGGAGCAGGAAGAAGCGCGCAAGCGCGGCAAGCTGCTCGGCCTCGGTATCTCCACCATGACCGAGCCGCTTGGCGCGGGCAATAGCCGCGAGTACGACATCATCGGCATCAAGATGTTCGACTCGGCTGAGCTGCGTATTCACATGACCGGCAAGGCCATTCTGCGCACGGGTGCGAAGACCCAGGGCCAGGGCCACGAGACCACGTGGGCGCAGATCGTCGCGCACGAGCTCGGTATTCCGGCAGACGACATCGTCGTCGAGGAAGGCGATACCGATACCGCACCGTTCGGCATGGGCACCTACGCCTCGCGTTCGACTCCCGTTGCCGGCGCTGCCGTCGCGATGGTCGCTCGCAAGATCCGTGCGAAGGCACGCAAGATCGCCGCGCATCTGCTCGAGGTGTCCGAGGAAGACATCGAGTGGGAGCTTGGTCGGTTCTACGTGCGCGGCAACCAGGAGCGTGGCGTCACGATCCAGGACTGCGCGCTCGCGGCCTACAGCAACATTCCCGATGGTCTCGAGCCCGGTCTTGAGAACAACGCGTACTACGACCCGCCGAACCTGACATGGCCGTTCGCCGCATACTTCTGCAAGGTCGAGGTCGACGCAGAGACGGGCGTGTGGGATGTGCTCAAGTTCGTGGCAGTCGATGACTGCGGCGTGCGCATCAACCCGATGATCGTCGAAGGACAGGTCATGGGTGGTCTCACCGAGGCCTACGCCATGGCGAACATGCAGTACATCACCTTCGATGAGGAGGGCAACTGCATCGGCGCGAACTACATGGACTACCTGCTGCCCACGGCCTGGGAGACCCCGGGCTTCGAGCTGCATGAGGTTGTCACCCCGTGCCCGCATCACCCGATCGGTGCCAAGGGCATCGGCGAGTGCGCGACAGTCGCCGGCCCCGCGGCCTTCGTCAATGCGGTCATGAACGCGATCGAGCACACCGGTGTTCGCAACGTCGACATGCCGCTGATGCCGAACCGCGTCTACGAGGCACTGCAGACGGGCAAGGACGTCTCGGGCATGCCTCCTGTGAAGGTGGGCTAGCAACTCATGACCGCGAATCGGCCGGCCGAGGGACCGGATGTCATGGCGAGGGCACTGGAGCTCATGCGCTCCGGTGACTCCTTTGCCTTGGCAACCGTTGTGTGGCGACAGCCACCGTCCTCCGGCCAGCACGGTTCGCGGGCGATCATCATGGACGACGGCTCGATCTACGGATGGATCGGCGGTGCTTGCGCTGAGCCGGTCATCATTCGCGAGGCGAAGAAGGTTCTCGAGAAGGGCGAGTCGGCCCTTATCTGGCTCGGCCAGCAGAAGGATCTCGAGAACATTCACGTGCCTGATGGCGTCATGACCGTTCCGATGTCATGCCAGAGCGAGGGTGCTCTGCAGATCTTCATCGAGCCGGTTGCCGCATTGCCGCATGTGCTTGTCGTGGGTCGCTCGCCGATGGCGATGACCCTCGTCGATCTGGTGCGCGGTGTCGGCTGGCGCGCCGATCTCGTCGATGGCCCGGATTTCGTCTCGTCGATGGTCACGCCGTCAACCGCTGTCGTCATCGCGACCCAGGGTCATGGCGACGAGGAAGCCGTCACTGAGGCACTTCGTGCCGAGGCAGCAATGGTCGGCCTGGTTGCCTCGCGCAAGCGCGGCGAGGTCGTGCGCGGATTCCTCACCGAGCAGGGCGTGCCGAGCCAGAAGCTCGAGCAGGTGCACGTGCCGATCGGTCTTGATCTCGGTCACACGAGCCATCGCGAGATCGCGGTGTCGATCCTGGCCGAATTGGTGCAGATGCGTGCGGCCGGTGCTCTCAAGGCACGCAAGCGCATGATGCTGCCGATGATCGAGCCCACCGAGGTCATCGATCTTGTCTGCGGAATGACAGTCGAGGCTGTGCCCGCGAATCGTCCCTTCGATTACGAGGGCACGACCTATTACTTCTGCGCCATGGGGTGCAGGAAGGCGTTCGAGAAAGACCCCGCTTCGTTCATATCTCGGGAGGTTACATGCTGATCAATCAGTCATTTGACGTCGATCAGCCGGTCGATCAGGTCTGGAAGTTCTTCTACGACATTCCGCTGGTTGCGGCATGTATTCCCGGCGCGGATCTCACCAATGAGGTTGGTGAGGATCAGTACGAGGGCGACGTGATCATCTCGGCAGGGCCAGTCAAGCTTGAGTTCTCCGGGTCGGTGAAGATCAAGGAGCGCGACGAAGCGCGTAAGGCACTCGTGCTCGACGCCGCCGGTGCTGACAAGAAGGGCCGCGGCTCGGCAGTCATGCTGATGACCATCGCTCTCAAGCCTCTCGGTGCCTCGACCCGCGTCGACATCAGCATGGATCTCGCGATCTCCGGTGCTGCGGCGCAGTACGGTCGCGGTCTCGTTGTTGACGTCACCGGAGTACTCGTCGATCAGACGGCGACCTCGATGAAGGCTCGCATCACCGCCATGGCTGAGGGTCGTGACCCGATGGCCATCGGTGGCCCTGCAGCAGCCAGTGGCATCGCGATCGGTCTTATCGCCTTCCGGCGTGCAGCCCGGCGAGTGTTTGCCCGGTTCTTCCTGCCCTACGAGCCGGCCCCGAGCCGCTAGAAACGGAGACACAACATGAGTCTGTGGATGGTCGGAAACCTGATCCTTCTCATCATCATCGTGCCCGTGCTGGTGGGGCTGCTGAACATGCTGCTCGGTGCGCTGGAGCGCATTCGTGCGGCAGCCGATGACACCCTTGCCGGCGGCGTCGCACTGATCGGAGAGCTCAACACCACGCCTGAGCTTCTCGCGACCACCGACCTCGTCATCAAGGACGTTGCCAATGGAGCGGTGCGTTACGCCGGTCCCGTCTCGAAGCTTCTCGGTTAGGAGACCGGTATGCCTGTTGAAGCAATCGTCACGCTGATTCTGGGAGCGCTGATCATCGCAGCGGCCGCACTCGGCCTGCTGCGCGCGGTCATGCACCTCTCAGCCACGTCGAAGACCCTCGCGGTTCTCGATGGCGGCGTTGAGGTCATCGTGCAGAAGACATCCACTGTTCCGTCCACCGTGGCGTCGGTCAACCGGAGCCTGGCTCCGGTCAAGGCCTTCGCGGATTCGATCTAGGGAGGGCTGACACATGGATTTCACCGGACATGAGGGCTGGCTCCTCGGCTACATCATCGGCCTCGTGGTCGTGCTCGTAGTCGTCGCGCTGGTCGTGCCGATCCTGGTCATCGCCTGGCGCATCGGCAATCAGGCAGGAAGCATCCTGACCCGCCTGCAGCAGGCCGAGAAGAACACCGCCGGCCTGGCAGGGCTGAACGAGACCATCGATTCCGCACTCGGGGTCATCGCCGGCCTCAAGCGCGGCCGCGCACGGCTGGGAGGCTGACATGGATTCACAGGTCGAGAACCTCTGGATGATCGCCAACATTCTTGGCGCCGTCGTCGTGGTCGTTGTTGCAGCGTTGCTGACCTTGCTGGTCATCTTCGTCGCACGCATCCGCAAGCGCGTCGACGCGATCAAGGCGACTTTGGTTGCCATCAAGGGCAACACCGCTGACACCGCGCTCATCACCACCACTGCCGGTGGCGTCGAGTTGGTGCTGGCGGAAGGACTGGAACACCATCTGTTCCTCGGACGAGTACTGGACAAGGTGCGCTCATGACCGGATTGCAGCTCTTCACTGTCATCGACATCGCCGCGCTGATCGCGGGCCTCGCTGTCTACCTGTTCATCGTGAGCACTCAGCTCAAGACCGTGGCCTCAGGTCTCGAGGAGTCCGCTGATCTCGTGTGGCAGGTGAAGTCGGACGCGGAGGCAATCGCTCCGGGCCTGACCTCCATCAACA
>JBPCSY010000290.1:0-5168 GCA_051006695.1 Candidatus Nanopelagicales bacterium | reverse complement strand
GTTGAAGCCCAGCCAGCCCATGGCCACGGCGCCGTCGATGGCCCCCTTGAGGTGCTCAGGCGAGACCTCGCAGTTGATGTACCGCACGTGGGCCCCGGCTGCCTGGTAGGCGGCCTCGACGATGTCGACAGTGGGGTTCTCGGCGGCCTTCTGGGCGAATGAGCCAGTGAGGCCGGGCAGGAAATCAGGTGCAGGCATGATCCCTGAGCCTAGTTGGGGCTAGTAGCGCCTGCGAGGGGGGAAAGGGGTTCCCCCGGACCGCTACCCGTGCTAAATTGGAGCGCTCCAATAGATTCCGGCGGAAGGCCACCATGGCAGGCGATCAGCTCCCCGAGCTCCTCACGATCGGGCGTATTGGAGTCGATATCTATGGTCAGGAGCTCGGCCAGGGCCTTGAAGACCAGCAGACCTTCGCGAAGGCCGTCGGTGGCTCGGCCACGAATGTCGCCGTTGCCGCTGCGCGGCTCGGCCACCGAGCCGCCGTGCTGACCAAGGTCGGCGATGACTCCCTGGGCACCTACGCGATCCGCGATTGCGAGGCACTCGGGGTCGACACACGCTGGATCAGCCGGATGCCCGGCGGTCGCACCCCCGTGGTGCTCACCGGCCTCGACAACCCGGGCGATCCTGAGCTCGTGTTCTATCGCGATGGGAACACGCCGGATCTGCAGCTCACCTCAGACGATCTGTCCGATGACGTTGCCCGCGGTGTCGATGTGCTCTGGTACACGGGATCAGCACTCTCTCGAGAGCCTTCGACGTCGACCGTGCTCCACGCACTGCGGGTGCGCGAGCGCCGCGAGCACGTGATCTATGACCTCGACTACCGCCCCTCATTCTGGAACTCGCGCGACGATGCAACAGCGGCAATCGGTGCGGCAATCGACTACGCGACCATCACCATCGGCAATCGCGAGGAATGCTCTGTGGCACTCGGCATGCCGATCGACTCGAAGCCCGATGACTTCGCTGCCGGCTTCCTCGATCGCGGGGTCAAGGTCGCGATCGTCAAGCAGGGTGCTGACGGAGTGCTCGTCGTGACCGCAGACGAGCGCGTGGTCGTACCCGGCATTCCGATTGACGTCGTCTGCGGGCTCGGCGCCGGTGATGCCTTCGGCGGCTCCTTCGTGCACGGCATCCTGCGCGGTTGGTCACCGGCCGACGCAGTCACGTACGCCAACGCCGCAGGTGCAATCGTTGCCTCGCGGCTCCTGTGCAGCCACGCGATGCCCACTGACCTTGAAGTTCGAGAACTCCTTGCTGCGGCGGGGCGAAAGGTACCCGCATGAGCAACGTCATCCCTGCAGCAGACATCGAGCGCATCACGAATCTGCGCGTGACGAATCCGGCCGCCGTGCGCGCGGCACTGCGAGATCGCACACGGCCCGCAGGGCTTCCGGCTGACGGCAAGATGATGCTCATCGCCGCCGATCATCCGGCCCGGGGCGCGATCAGCGTCGGCAGTGATCCCTCGGCAATGGCCGATCGGGCGTCTCTTCTCGGTCGCATCGTTGCCGCACTCGCGCAGCCCGGCGTCGACGGCATTCTCGGCCAGCCCGACATCCTCGAAGATCTTGCCGTACTCGGCGCACTCGACGGCAAGCTCGTCTTCGGCACCATGAACCGCGGCGGCATCGTCGGCGCCAACTGGGAGCTCGACGATCGCATGACCGCGTACGACGCGGCACATACCGCATCGATGAACCTCGACGGCGCAAAGATGCTTCTCCGTATCGAGGACACCGACCCCGGTGTCGCACGCACGATCGAGTCGTGCGCACAGGCTGTCACCGAACTTGCTGATCGCGATCTCATCGCAATGCTCGAGCCACTGCCCTACAAGATCACCGCCGAGGGAAAGGCGAAGCTGGTCAAAGATGATGCGAAGCTGATTCGCGCCACGGCGATTGCTGCGGGCATGGGTGCCACGAGCGCCTACACCTGGCTCAAACTGCCTGCCTGGAGCGATATCGCTGCGGCCGCGGCTGTCTCGACTCTTCCGGTGCTGATTCTCGGCGGCGATCCGGGAAAGAACTGGGATTCAGCCTTCACCGACTGGGCGCGGGCCCTAGAGCAGCCGACAGTCCGCGGCCTCGTCATCGGTCGCGCCTTGCTCTTCCCGCCCGACGGAGATGTTGCCTCGGCCGTGCAGCGCGCCGCAGCACTCGTCCGCCCGGGAGGCACATCATGACCCTCGAGGTGCCCTGGCACCTGCCGAACGGTTCCCTGGCCCGCGGCGCAAACCTGATCACCCTCACCCCTGAGGATGCGCAGTGGCGGTACTCCGGATTGCAGGTGTTCACCCTCGTCGCGGGCGAGACTCGCAGCATCGAGCTCGAGGGCATTGAAGCCGCGGTCATCCCACTGAGTGCCCAGGGCCTGAGCGTCGACGTCATCATCGACGACTCCGCGACAGCGAGGTTCGCACTGCAGGGCCGTGCCGGGGTATTCGCCGGCGTGACCGACTGGGTATACGCGCCCACCGGCTCGATCGTGACCATCACCGCATCGACTGATGGAGAGGTCGCGCTGGCGACGGCCAAGGCAGAGGAGTTCTTCCCGCCGGCCTATCTCGAGGCTGACAGTTACCCCGTCACCGTGCGTGGCGCCGGCACGTCGACTCGGCAGGTGAATCTTCAAGGCCATCCCGACACATTCACCGGCGCCCAGCGCCTGGTGTGGTGCGAGGTGCTCACTCCCGGTGGCAATTGGTCGAGTTATCCGCCGCATCGTCACGACGGCATCGGTGACTGCCCGTGGGAGAACGAGGAGATCTACTACTTCCGCATCGGCAAGGAGAATCTGCAGGGCGTCGTCGAACCACATGGGAGTGCAGAGGGATTCGGCATTCATCGCACGTATACGGCGCCCGAGGACGAAGGCACGCCCGTCGATGCCACTGTCGAGGTTCGTGATGGCGACGTTTTCCTGGTACCGCGTGGCTACCACGGTCCGAGTATCGCTGCGCCCGGTTACCCCATGTACTACCTGAACGTGCTGGCCGGCCCGAATGACCGCACGCTCAATTTCTGCGATGACCCCGATCACGCCTGGATTCGCGAGTCCTGGAATGGCATCGCCACTGATCCCCGAGTTCCCATCACCCCGGTTTCCCGCTAAACAATCGAAAGAGGAGCACGTGAACACCACACCTGTTGCCGTCGCCATGCTTGGTGTCGGACGCATCGGCAAGATGCATGCGACACTCGTCGCACGATCAGTGCCCGAGACACGTCTTGTCGCCGTCGCCGATGCTTTTGCCGCGACAGCCGCCGAGGTCGGCGCTGAGCTCGGCGTTCCGGCACTGACCGTCGCCGAGGTGCTCGCCCTCCCTGAGGTCGAGGCAGTAGGCGTGTGCACCACGACCGCCACTCACGTCGACACGATCATCGCCGCAGCCGAGGCCGGCAAGGCGATCATGTGCGAGAAGCCAATCTCCAACGACATCGCCGACGTTGACCGCGCACTCGCAGCAGTGAAGGCCAATGGCGTGAAGTTCATGGTGGGGTTCAATCGCCGCTTCGATCCCTCGCACGCCGCAGTGCACAAGGCAGTGCGCAACGGAGACATCGGGCAGGTCGAGATCGTGCGCGTGACCTCACGCGATCCGGAGCCGCCGCCCATGTCCTATGTCGCCGGCTCTGGTGGTCTCTTTCTCGACATGATGGTGCACGACTTCGACATGGCACCGTTTGTCGTCGGCAGCCCCGTCGTGTCGGTCTATGCCCAGGGCGCGGTTCGTGTCGACCCCGGCTTTGCGGAGCACGGTGACATCGACACCGCGATCGTCATGATGACCCACGCCGACGGCACGCTCAGCACGATCGACAACAGTCGTCGTGCCGTCTACGGCTACGACCAGCGGGTCGAGGCGTTCGGCAGCCTGGGCATGGTGCAGAGCGACAACGTGCGCCTGAATACCAGCACGCTCACGGGCGCGAACGGAACCGTGGCTCAGCCGCTCGAGAACTGGTTCATCGGTCGCTATCAGGAGGCCTATCGAGTCGAGTGGGCCGATTTCGCGAACTACGTTCGCGGCGATGGCCCGTCACCGGTTCCCGGTGACGAGGCACGTCTCCCACTGGTCATCGCTGCTGCAGCCAAGCTGAGCATGGACGAGAACCGTCCGGTCACCATTGCCGAGATGGAACAGCGTCTGGCCAAGGCCTGATTCTCGAAAAGCAGAAACCCCCAGCGAATGGCCGGGGGTTTCTGCTTTTCACGAATTCATCTCAGTGTGCGTGATTCACCGGCGCTGAGTTGTTCGACGGCTTCGGGGTAGTTGAGGCCGCCTTCTTCGCCACGACCAGAACCTGCGGTTTCGGAGTGAGCGGCGGGGAGTCTGCTGCAGCGGTCGCAGGAGTGTAGGTGTCATTCCAGAGGTACGTGGATCCGTCAGTGCACAGCTGCATGACAGTCATGCCATAGGTGCCCGAGTTCTTCGGCCAGGCGACAGTGATGGGGAAGAAGGTCGCGGTGCCGAAGGGGATTGGTACGCCCTGGTTGACCCAGGTGATGTGCCAGCCACCCTTCGCCTGCTTCGTGACCGATGAGGTCCACCCGGAAACTGCCTGCGGCCTCACCGCGCGCCACGGAGCCCCGACAAAGGCCTCGACCTGAACGGTGGGCTCGGAGGGCAGGCAGCCGTGCTGGATCTCGAGAGTCATCGCGCTGCTCGTGCCGGCAACCGCACTCACGCCGTTGAGCTTGATGATCGCGTGCGCCGATGCCGTTGTGGCGAAAGCCGTGGAGAGCGCGAAAACGCCGAGCGTGACGGTCGTAACGGACGAGCGAGTCATGAGGCGCATGGTCGTGAATCTAACAGTCGAGTCAGTGCCATGTGGGAATGACGAAGGCCCGACCGCCGTAGCGATCGGGCCTTCAACAATTCGAGCTATGCGGTCGCGGGAACCCGAACCGGGCCGAGGGCCTGATCCTTCTCGTCAACCTTGAGCGCACCGGTCATGATGGCGACAGCGTCGTTCATGGTGTGAGTCTGCGGAGTGACGACCGCCGCGCGGCTGCCGAGGCGCTGCACGTGAATGCGATCGGCGACCTCGAAGACCTGCGGCATGTTGTGCGAGATCAAGATGATCGGAAGCCCACGATCGCGCATGAGCTCGATCATCTTCAGAACCTGATTCGACTCGCGAACACCGAGAGCAGCA
>JBPCSY010000289.1:0-2721 GCA_051006695.1 Candidatus Nanopelagicales bacterium | reverse complement strand
CGCGCGCAGATTTCTTTCATTGGTTCTACCGTGGCCGGAAGACGGCCAGTCCTACATCAACATCCACTGGAGTGCGATCGGCCAGAACGGCAGAAAGTTCTGGGCCGGACGCGCTTGCTCTACCGTTGACGAGTTCATCCGCACGCTCGACTGGGCGCTCAAGGGCGACCCCAAGGACATCTACGTCTGCATGTCGGCGCAGGCCCGATGCGAGGAGAAGACCTCGCAGAAGGGCCACAAGTACAAGAGCGCGCTTCGCTCATCCAACGACGTCGTCGCCATCCGCTCGCTGTTCCTCGACATCGACGTGAAGGAGGGGGCCTACGAAGACACGACCCAGGCGCTTCACGCGCTGAAGGCGTTCGTTACTTCGGTAGGTATCCCGCTTCCGTCAGCCGTGGTGGCGTCGGGCTCCGGTGGCTTCCACGCCCACTGGGCGCTCGATAAGGTGATGACCCGCGACGAGTGGCAGGTGCTCGCCAACGCGCTTGCTAGAGCGGCTCAGGATCA
Source organism: Candidatus Nanopelagicales bacterium (assembly GCA_051006695.1). GTDB lineage: Bacteria > Actinomycetota > Actinomycetes > S36-B12 > S36-B12 > CAIKZY01. Next base: position 2,211 of record JBPCSY010000289.1, on the reverse strand, counting down.
CGGGCTGCACTTCGACAGCCAGTGCACCGTCGACAGTGCGCGCATCCTGCGCGTGCCCGACACGCTGAACTGGAAGACCGACCCGCCTCGTCCTGTGAAGCTGCTCTCGTGCGGCAGCCTCGTATCACATGATGACATGGTCGCATCGTTGGGGAAGTACATCGAGGTCCTGCCTCCCCGTCAGGTGGTCAAGATCGCGGCGAACGACGAGCTCGGCGCCGGTGTCACGACCCAAGCCCAGGAGATCGAGATCGCCGAGGTCGCCAAGCATTGCGGCTTCGTGGCTCGCTCCCTTGGTACGGGCGGTGCGGAGAACAGCAACCCGCTGTGGTTCATGACCGCGTCGATCGCCACGTTCGTCGTGGAGGGGCGCGATGCGCTCCACCTGATGAGCAACCAGCACAAGGACTACGTGCCGGTTAAGACCGACGAGCTCTACGACCGTGTCACCATGCACCAGAAGCAGCGCGATCTGGGCTGGCCCAAGTGCGAGAAGATCGCCGCCTACGGGTGCAAGGAGTGCCAGTCCTGCCCCTTGCTCTTACAAAAGAAGTCGCCGCTGAACTTCGTGCTGAAGGCAGCGAACGACACGCCCGACCTGACGCTTCCCGAGAGGTACGTCAGGAACACCGACGGCATCATCATGCTGCGCACGGTGGACGAGAACGGGACGCCTATCACCTTCCCGATCTGCGCGTACCCGATGAACAACGGGTGGCTCAGCAACAACCCCTGGACCCTGCACTTCACGACCAAGCTCGACAACGGACGGCGTCAGTTGATCGAGATACCTTGTGAAGTAATCACGGCCAAGGACAGTCTTGCCAAGTATCTCGGGGGCAAGGGCTTCTTCTGCACAGACAAGGATTACAAAATACTCAAGGAGTTTCTCGTGGCATGGCTACGTAAATTGCAGAACTCGAAGGACAGCGTGATCAGCGCGTCCCCGTTCGGATGGTCCGTCGTTGACGGCAAGATCGAGGGCTTCGCCTATGGCGGGCGTGTCTGGATGAAGGACACGGATCGCCCTGCGGCCAACCCCGACCCCGTCCTCTCCTACCAGTACTCGCCGCGCGGCAACCGCGAGCCGTGGGACAAACTTGTCAAAGTGATCTGCGACCAGCGCCGTCCCGCCCTCAACGCGATCCTCGCGTCGGGCTTCGCCGGTCCTCTGGTGCGGTTCACCGGCCACCCCGGCCTGCTCCTCAACGCCTACTCGTCCGAGTCGGGCATCGGCAAGACGACCGCCATGAAGTGCGCGCAGTCGATCTGGGGCGACCCGATCCGCGCCATGCAGGGCCTGAACGACACCTCGAACTCGGTGCTGAACAAGATGGGCCACATCAAGGCCCTCCCAATGTTCTGGGACGAGATCAAGAGCGAGGCTCAGGTCAAGCGCTTCTGCCAGGTGGTGTTCGACCTCACCGGCGGTCGCGAGAAGACCCGTCTCTCGGCTGACTCGACGCTGAAGATGTCCGGCACTTGGCAGACGATCATGACGTCGGCCTCCAACGACTCGCTCATCGACCCCATGGCGCGGGAAGTCGGCTCGACCACGGCGGGCCTCTACCGCATGTTCGAGTACGTCGTGCCGATTCCTACCTCGCAAAGTAACGAGACGGGTGCGGTGCAGCGCCTCATTGGTCAGCTCGACGACAACTTCGGTCACCCCGGTCTGGCCTACTCGCAGTTCCTTGGCGCGCATCACGAGCGCGTGGCGCAGGAAGTCGCCAAGGTTCAGGACGAGCTCTCACGGGACCATGCTGGCAAGCAGGACGAGCGCTTCTGGTTCGGCACCATGGCGGTGCTCATCAAGGGTGCCGAGTACGGCAATGAGCTGGGGCTCACGGCGATCGACGTGCCGGGCCTCAAGGACTTCCTGCTCGAAGTCCTGTCCGACATGCGCAAGCAGGTGGCTGCCACCCCGAGCGACGTCACGACCGACATGAACGCCAGCGCCATCCTCGCTGAGTTCCTCAACGTGCACCGCTCGCGCAACACCATCGTCACCAACCGCATCCACGTCTCCAAGGGCAAGCCGCCCGTGGGGTCGATCAAGGTCCTCAACGACATCTCCAAGATCTCGGAGCTGCGTGTCCAGGTCGGCAAGGACGACAAGCTGATCAGGATCTCGTCCACCTACTTCACCGGCTGGATCGGCAAGTCCGGTCACTCACGCGTGTCGTGGACGAAGAAGATGGAGAGCGAGTT
>JBPCSY010000288.1:0-6323 GCA_051006695.1 Candidatus Nanopelagicales bacterium | reverse complement strand
GCATTACCCCAGCCAACGGCGGAGTCGATGCGACTTGCCGAGGCCTCGAAGCGTTATCACACCGATCAGCAGGCCTACAACGATTCGACCGCACGTAAGCTCAAGAATGTGCTGAGCCTCGGTCAGATGAGCAAGCCCACAAGTGGCGTCAACGCTCAGATGATTCAGCAGCCGATCGAGGACATCGCGCGCGAGATCGACGCGAATAATGAGCTCAGGCGGGAGATGGACAACAAGAAAAAGAAGAAGTGGAACTTCTTCGGTAGCAAGAAGTAGACGGACGTTCCTGGCTCGCCTCGATGGATCTTCGCTGTTTCTCTTGAGTGACTCCAGTTTCTGCCCTACCGTGGCGGCATGACGTCAGCCACGATCCCCGCCGTGAATCCGCATGACGACGCGTTCTACCAGAACCCGTTCCCTTCGTACGCGATGCTGCGATCCGAGGCACCGGTATACGAGATTCCCGATACGCCCGGGCTCTTCTTCGTGACCACCTGGCCGTATGTGCGCGAGGCACTGATGGATCCGGGGCTCTTCTCCAACCTCATGCCGCATGCACGCCGCACCGAACCCCCCGCAGAGGTCGCCGAGGCAGTCGCCGAGATTCGCTCCAAGGGCTACCCCTACACGCCGGCGCTCGGGAACAACGATGCGCCCGAGCACACGCGATATCGCAAGCTGGTCAATCGCAGCTTCACGGTGCGATCACTGAACTGGATGGAGCCCTTGGTCGATGAGGTGGCTGACCAGATTGCAGCGCGTCTAGTCGACAATGAAGTCATTGATGCGGTTGAGAACATCACCGTCCCACTCCCGGTGTGGGCGATCATGCGCATCCTCGGCATCGAGGACAAGTACCGCGACGACCTTCGTCGCTGGTCGGATTCATCGAATGCCTCCCTGGGCGGCAAGCTCACGGCCGATCGTTGGATTGACGTCGAGAACGACATTCTCGAGTTCCAGACAGTCATCTGCGAGATCCTCGACGATCGCCGCGCGAATCCGCGCGAAGATCTCCTGAGCCAGCTGGTCACGGCCGAAGAGGGCGAGACTCCGCTGACCAATCAGGAGCTCGTCTGGCTGGTGCGCGAGCTCATAGTCGCGGGCAATGAGACCACGATTCGGTCACTGGGCGAGATCCTCTGCTACCTCGACGACATGCGTGCGACGGATCCTGCAATCTGGGATCGAGTGCGCGATGACGAGACATTCCGCAAGGGCGTGGTCGAAGAAGGCATCCGCATGGCCGCACCGGTCATGGGTCTGTGGCGCCGGGTTACTCGTGACATCGACTTCCACGGCGTGCATTTGCCCGCCGAGAGCACCGTCTTCCTCGCCTATAGCTCAGCAAATCGTGATGAGTCCGTGTTCCCCGATGCTGACACCTTTGACCCACTGCGCGAGAACGTGAAGGAGCATCTGTCCTTCGGGCACGGCATTCACGTGTGTGTCGGCGCGGGTCTCGCTCGCATCGAGGCCTCGTCGGCCCTGCGTGCCCTGGCAGAGAATGTCACCGCACTCGAGGTCGTCGATCGCTCAGAGCTTCGCTACGGTCCGAGCTATGGGCTGCGCGGTCTTCTCGAGCTGCCTGTGCGAATCGTTCACCGATGACCCCGGGTGAGCTCGTCACTGCCCTGATCCGCGCCTGCGAAGCACGCGATCTTGATCGGGTCTGCTCCTTGGTGACTGACGACATTGAGTACGACAACGTACCGATGGGGAAGGTCTACGGGCCCGAGGGAGTGCGCAAGATCCTCAGCGCCGGCGTGACACAGGAAGCCACGGACATCGAGTGGCGCGTGCTGGCGCAAATCGAGCAGGGTGACACCGTCATGAACGAGCGAGTCGATTGCTTTCTCGTGAACGACACCTGGATCGAGATACCAATTGCTGCACTGTTCAAGGTGCGTGACGGAAAGATCTGCTTGTGGCGCGACTACTTCGACCTCGATACCTACCGAAAGCAGCGCGCTGCTTGAGCCGACGTTCGAGCAGGTTCAGGTGACGCGACCCGGATTCTCGACGGCGAAGGTCACGGCCGCGAGCACATCCGGGTCCCACGTGAGTCCGCGCTCGAGCGGCAGGTCGAGTAGGTGGGTGAAGTAAATGCTGTGCACGTCAGGGAAGGTGCGCGAGGCACGATGCGGGAGCACCTCGTGTGAGACATCCAGTCCCAGCGCGCTCTTGCGTGAAACGAGCCCGTCATTCGGCCAGACGTCATCATTTCCGCTCTGGCTGAAGTAATCGCCACCGAGTAGCACGACAGGAATGCCGGCAAGGGCATCACCCTGGCGCGCATTCCATCCCCGTACGCCACCGAGATAGGCGTCGGTCACTTCCTCTCCCGCCCCTTGCGACGACTGGTGCGTCACTTCTGCGAACTTCCGCATCGATGCCTCGCACACAGGGTCGCCCTTGCATTCCGCCAGGGGCACCTCACCGCGCGCGAAGTCTGCGGAGAATGCACCTGTCCACGGCGTGCCCACGGTTGTGAGTGACCTGAACATGAGTGAGGAGTCTTGCTCCCTGGCCTGCCTGATCGCTGACCGCGAGAAGAGTCCGCCCATGGAGTGACCTACGAGGTTCACGGTCTCGACGCCAAGCTCGCGCTGCAAGTAGTCGAGGAACTTCAGCAGGCTCGCACCGGCTAGATCGATATCGCCCACGGAATTCACGGTCATCTCTGCAGGCAGTGGTTCCGGGCCGTGCGAGAAGCCACCCCATCCATCATCACTAAATACCTGGCCTTCACCTATGCGCGCAGGAGAGGTGAAGACCTGATGGCCTGCCTTGATCAGTGCCTCGCGAAGTGCCGTGTCGGTGTTACCCGCGGCCAGCCCATTGCGGCACGCCTCGGTAGGAGTCGTGTAAGGGCTCACAGCCGCGCCGCCCGAGACGATTACGACTGCATGTGTCTCGCCCATGCCTACTTCTGCTTCTCGCTGATCTTGCGGAACACCGGGCGAGGAAGATTCTTCATGACACCCATGACGTACATCAAGGGCCCCGGCGCGTAGACAGTCTCCTTGCCCTTGCGCAGTGCGCTCACGATGATCTCGGCCACGTCCTGCGGATTTGTCGTCATCGGAGCTTCAGGCAGACCGGCCGTCATGCGTGTGCGGACGAATCCGGGTCGCACGACGAGAACCGAGGCACCCGAGCCGTGGAGGGCATCGCCCAGACCCTGGGCGAAGGCATCGAGGCCGGCCTTGGTCGAGCCGTAGACGTAGTTCGCGCGACGTGCGCGATCGGCAGCAACACTCGAGAGCACGACGAGTGCACCATGACCCTGCTGGCGCAGGCGTCTGGCGACATGCAGGCCCACACTCACGGCGCCGGTGTAGTTAGTGGTGGCCACTTCGACCGCGAGGCTTGGATCAGCTTCGGCTGCGTCCTGGTCGCCGAGCACGCCGAAGGCGAGGATCACGAGGTCGATGTCGCCCGCGTCGAAGACCGCATCGATCACGCCACGATGAGTGTCGGTCGCTGTCGCGTCGAAGTCCACGGCATCGACACCGGTGATGCCCAGTGCGGTCAGCGACTCGACTGCTGCGTGACGTGCGGCATTCGGTCGTCCGGCAAGCAGTACCCGGCGCAGTCGATTGCGCGGCAGGGCCTTCACCGTCTCCAGGGCAATCTCGCTACTTCCACCGAGCACCAGAACCGACTGCGGCTCGCCGAGTGCGTCCATCATGTGATCTCCCTGTGTAGGCGGTGCTGAGTCGTACCGAGAAGGCTTGTTCGATTAAAGCGAGAGGCGACGTGCAAGATCCGAGGTGAAGATGCCGCGCGGATCCATCTCATCACGCACGCCCTGCCACTCGGCCAGGCGCGGGTACGTTGCTGCGACCATTTCGGGCGACTGACGCGAATCCTTCGCGAAGTAGAGACGGCCGCCGCCGGCTGCGACGAGTCCGTCAATCTCGTCGAGCACGCCAGCGAGACCTTCGACGCGTGCGGGCACGTCTGCCGCGAGGGTCCAACCGGGCTGCGGGAATGAGAGCGGCGCGGGGTTGGCGGCACCGAAGCGCTTGAGCACTGTGAGGAAGCTGGGTGCACCGACCTCACGCAGACGCCTCAGGGCGTAATCGACGAGGTAGCCAGCCGAATCAGGTACGACGAACTGGTACTGGATGAACCCGCCCGGGCCGTAGACACGATTCCATTCCTGAACGCCGTCAAGGGGATGAAAGAACTCGCCGATGGGCTGGAGTTCACCCTGCCGGTTCTTCGGTGCCTTACGGAACCATGCCTCGTTGAAGGCGCGCACGGTGAGCTTGTTCAGCAGGCCCGACGGAATGAATGGTGGTGCGGTCGCCACAATCTTCGGCTCGTAGGTCAGCGGGCTCAGCGCCTGCTGCGCATCGAGCTGCGTCGACGGAGCGTGATCACCGCGCGTGATGATGCCTCGACCCGATGGCGAGACTGAATCAATCCAGGCGACGCTGTAGCGATACTTGTCGTCGTTCTCGACCATGCTCGCCATGACCGAATCGAGATCGGGGCAACGCAGGGTGTCGACGCTGATGAGCGAGCTCGTGATCGGAATGAGGTCGAAGGTGGCCTTCGTGACGACACCCGTAAGGCCCATGCCTCCGACAGTCGCCCAGAAGTGCTCGGCCTTGCGGGTGGGAGCGAGATCTTCAACCCGCCCATGACCGGTGACGAGATCGAGTGCGTGCACATGTGAGCCGAAACTGCCCTCGACGTGGTGGTTCTTGCCATGCACGTCTGCGGCGATCGCCCCGCCGACAGTGATCATGCGAGTGCCGGGGGTCACCGGCACGAAGTAGCCCGCAGGTATGACCGACTTCAGCAGTGAGTCGAGGCTCACTCCTGAACCGGCGGTGACGGTGCCGTGCACGGTGTCGATGTCGATGGCATCGAACGCAGCCATGTCGAGAACGGTTCCGCCGCCCGCTTGTGCGGCATCTCCCTAGGAACGTCCAAGCCCGCGTGCGAGAATCCCGCGTTCACCGGCTTTCGCGACGAGATCGCGCAATTCGTCGACGGAGCCAGGCCTCACGACATGGGCCATGCTCGGTGCGGTGCGACCCCAGCCCGTGAGCAGCTTCTCGTTGTCGACGCGCTTGAGCGGATTAACGAGTACCGCTGACTTCTTCGCTGCTCTGCCTGCCATGTCAGACTCCCAGCGCGCCGAGGCCGAAGAGGATGATCCAGGCAAGCCCGAGCACCTGGAGTGCACGATCGCGCAGGACGGCATCCTCGGGTGCCTCACCGGCGCCGTTATCGATCACCACTGCGTAGCGCAGGATTGCAAGCACGAACGGGACGATGCTCCATTCCGCCCAAGGAAGACTGGCGGGTTGACCCGCGACATCGAATGCCCAGAGGCAGTAGGCGCTGATGGTAACTGCGGCTGCAGTGCCCCAGACGAAACGCAGGTAGCCGGGCGTGTAACCCGCGAGGCTCTTGCGCTGGGTAGCTGCCATGCCCTCACCTGCGGCATTCGCTGCCTGCAACTCACTTGCCCGCTTGCCCGCGGCCATGAACAGCGAGCCGAAGCCCGCCACGATCAGGAACCACTGCGAGATTGGAAGATTCGAGGCCACACCACCGGCAATCGCGCGCAGCAGGAAACCCATGGCAAGAAGCGCTAGCTCGATCACCGGCTCATGCTTGAGGAACATCGAGTACGAGAGCGTGAAGATGAAATACACCACCACGACGGCCGCGAGCTCCGGACGCACTGCTGCAGATATCGCGAGTGCCAGCAGGGCGAGCGCCAGTGCCTCGATAATCGCCGCGGTTCGCGGAAGCTGACCCGCGGGAATAGGGCGGGCTCGCTTCACGGGATGCTGCCTATCCGCAGGAATGTCGCGGAGGTCGTTAATGATGTAGGTCGAGCTGGAGATCAGGCAGAAGGCCACGAAGGCGATCAGTGACGGTACGAGTACATCGGGCTCAAATATCGAACCGGCTGCGAGCGGTGCCGCGAAGACCAGAACGTTCTTCAGCCACTGCCGTGGTCGCATCGCAACGATTGCCGCGTGGGCTATTGATCGATGCGGGATCTCATTCACTGCGGTCAACGGACGCCCCCGGTTCGGAATCTCCGACGATGCGAGCGAGCTGCGGCACTACGAGAGCCCAGGTGATCGCGTGCATAAGCAGAAGGAGAATGCGCGAGGACCAGCCGATGGGCTGCGCGATCGGCCCGTAGGCACTCGCGATCGCCAGGGCGGTGCCGATCCAGAACACCAGACGGCCACCATGCGCGCGGCCGCGTAGCAATGACGAGAGCAGGGCCGCGACGTAGGCGACGGCAAGTGGCATGAGAAGCACTGCGAACCATGTGACAG